>NZ_JAVWUP010000033.1:0-22148 GCF_036667095.1 Gordonibacter sp.
CCGGTTCCTTGCGCAGGCTTGGAGCTCGTCCCCTGCGTAGGTTTGGAGTCGCCCGCGCTGCTTGGCTGAGCAGGCTGGGGAACATTCGTGTCGCTTGGCTGCGCAGGCTTCGCAGCACTCGCGGCCTGCTTGCGCGCCGCAGGCTTCTTCTGCTCGGCGTCTTTGGGGGCCTCGGCCTTCGCTGCGCGGGCAGTGGTTTTGCCGGTAGCCACGCTGGTGGAGCGTCGGCGAACAGGAGTCTTGGCCGGAGCAGCCGATTCCGTCACGGTCGCATCGCTCATGCGCGGGCCACCTTCTCCCAGTCCGCAAGGAATGCGTCCAGACCACGGTCGGTCAGCGGGTGCTGCACGCATTTCTTCAAGGCGGCGAAGGGCACGGTTGCGATGTCGGCGCCCATGAGGGCCGCCTGTGCCACGTGGTTCGCGCTGCGCACGGAGGCGGCGATGATCTCCACGTCGTGGCCGAAGTCGTAGTTGTTCACTGCCGTGACCACGTCGCCCAGCTGGGCTAGGCCGTCCTCGGAGATGTCGTCGAAACGACCGACGAAGGGGCTGATGTAGCGCGCTCCGGCACGAGCGGCCATGATGGCCTGCGGCACGCTGAAGCACAGCGTCATGTTCACCGGAATGCCTTCGCTGGCCAGCTGCTTGGTGGCAGCAAGCCCCTCCAAGATGGTGGGTACCTTCACGACGACGTTCGGCGCAAGCGCAGCCAGCTCACGGCCATCGCGCACGATCTCGTCACGCGTCATGGCAACGCTCTCAGCCGACACGGGGCCGTCGGTAAGTTCGCAGATACGCTTGATGTGGCTGTGAAAATCGGCCAGCTTTCCGCCTGTACGTGCATACAGCGTCGGGTTCGTGGTCACGCCAGCGAGCACGCCCCAGCTTGCGGCCTCCTCGATCTCGGCGAGATCGGCGGTGTCCAGAAAAAATTTCACCCGGGTCCTCCTTGTAAGTGTTGGATTCATCTGTCTCGAAACGCATGCGAGCGCACACGTGTATTCCTGAATGGGGGATGTATTGAAAGTGAGATAGCTTTCCAATGGGTAGGAATGTTAGGAACTTTAGATATACTAACGTATGAGCCGCCATCGTTCAAGCACATCAAGCGCGCATATCATGGAATTGCGGTGGAACTTCGCGAACGATTCGGCATCAATCCCTGTGCGCTGAGCCAGCTTGCAAGCCAAGCGTCAACTCCATCTCCTTCTCGCGCGTGACGTTCTCCACCATACCGACCGCCTTCGATGCCTTGCCCGCATGCCCCTTGACCGCCATAAGCGTGATCCGGCTCCATGCAAGCGATCCGTCGGCCATATGTACGCGAACAACGCTGGAGGCACGGTCCTCTCCTCGGTAGATAGCCTCGTACATCGCACGGAAATCGTCGACGGACACGTCGTCCACCGTCCCCTGCCCGATGATGCCTTCCGGGGCGTTTGAGACCGGGGCATCCAACCCGAAAGCCTTTTGGGTGTATTCGGAATAGCGCGCCGTCCTCGACTCGACGTCGAGTTCGAACACAACGAGACCGGTCGCCTTCATGGCCAGTTCGAAGCGGTGTTCGCTCATGCGCAGCGCCTCTAGGTCCTCCATGCGCCGCGTCACATCCGCCACGCTGGCGTAGAGCACATCGGCTTCGCCGGATGCGTAGAGATGGAACAGGTGCAACTCGAGCCACTGCACCCCGTCACGGGTAAGACGACGTACAATCGCCTCGGCACCCTCGTCGTCCTGGGCCTGCCGGGCGAGCTTCGCCGCATCGAGCAAGACGGCCCGATCCTCAGGATGGATCGAGTCCAGCACCTCTTGCACCTGATCCTCCCTCATCTCCCAACCTACCAGGTGACGGTAAGCGGGATTGCACCTCACCACACGCAGCGTATCGCCCTCCAGCGAGTACAGGACCACGGCGCCCAAGATGTTGCTGAGCATGCGGTCGCTGAGCACATCCTCGTGCAGCAGATCCTTGAAATCGAACACCGTCGAGCTTCCCTCGGCAAGCCGCCGACCCATGCCACGACGATCCACGTTCGAGCCGTCCGCGAGGATCGCGACGAACGAGTCCGCATCCATGGGTCGATAGAAGAGGTAGCCTTGCGCGAACACGCAGCCCACATCCAGCAGGAACTCCACCTGGTCGTCCGTCTCCACGCCCTCGGCGATGACCGGCAGGCCCAGCCAGTGGGCCATATGCACGACCGACTCCATGATGTCCCGGCTGCGTCGGTCGGTACGGTCAAGGAAGCGCATGTCTATCTTCAGCACGTTCACGCTGATGTCCTTCAGCATGTTCAGCGACGAGTAGCCGCTGCCGAAATCGTCCATGAGCACGGTGAACCCGCTATTCATCAGACGATCGGATGCCTCGACGATATTGTTGTGCTGATCGACGTAGGCGCTCTCAGTGATCTCCACCTCGAGCAGCGCAGGATCGATGCCGTAGCGCGCGACGATCTCGCCCAGCACCGCGCATACGTCCATGCCATCGATGTCGGCGCGCGACACGTTTACCGACACGGGCACCGGCTCGATGCTGGAGGCGGCAAGATCGGCCATCCAGGCCACGGTCTTCTCCCATACGCGCACGTCAAGCGCGCGTATGAAGCCGCTCCGTTCGAGTATGGGGACGAATTCGGCAGGCGAGACCAGCCCTCGCTCGGGGTGCCGCCAGCGCACCAGCGCCTCGGCTCCTACGATCTTGCCTGTACGGATATCGCATTTCGGCTGGAAGAACGGCTCTATCTGATCGGCATCGAGAGCAGCCTCGATGCCGTCCTGCACCATGCGCTCGGTGACCAGCGCGTCGCGAAGCCCTGGCTCGTATTCGGAGATGCGTCCGAAATAACTACCCTTCACCGCATGCAGGGCCATCATGGCCCGATCGCACATGAGTCCGACCGACAAGCCCCGGTCCTTGATGCGGTACACGCCTGCCACGGCGAACACGTTGAAGCTGGGAGGACAGGCCGCGCATACGGCGGCAAGCTCACGCTCGACCAGGTCTTTCGAACGAGAGGGCACGCATACGGCGAACAGGTCGCCGCCCAAGCGCGCAACAAAGGTGTCGCCTTGGGAGGGATACTGCGCTTGAAGCGCATCGGCGAATGCACAGAGCAGGCGGTCGCCTTGCTCCATGCCCTCCAAGTCGTTTACCAGCTTGAAGCGGCAGATATCGAAGCAGACGATAGAGAAGCTCGTCGAAGGAGCCTGTCGCAGCAGTTCGGAAACAGCCTCGTAGAAAAAGCCTTTCGACAGAAGGCCGGTAAGGGGGTCGAAACGGCACGCCTCGTCAAGCCGTCGTCGCAGTTCAGCATTTTCCTGCTCGAGCGCATCCAACGACCGTTGGTCCACGCGCGCCTCCCTCTATCATGATTCCGACTCCGGAAAACAACTTCCTATTATGACCGCAACCGTCTTCGATAACAATGGGTGCGTGCATAAAGATTCAGCAAGTAACCCCTAATCAACGACCCGGTAAAAGCAGCTGCGCTCCCCCGTGTGGCAAGCGGGCCCGGCCGGGTGCACGAGCGCGAGTAGTGTATCGGCATCACAATCGTAGCGCAGCTCCACCAGCCTCTGCACATTGCCCGACGTAGCGCCCTTGTGCCACAGTTCGCTGCGGCTGCGCGACCAGAACACGGTCTCGCGGCACTCAAGCGTCAAGCGCAGCGATTCGGCGTTCATCCACGCCATCATAAGCACCTCGTGCGTATCGGCATCCTGCACGATGCAGGGAATCAAGCCATCCGCATTGTATTTCAACGAAGGCATGCACTCGACCATCGCTCTCATCCTTTCCAAAACGCCACGACACACAGGCGCTCACCCAATAAAACACCGCCTCTCGGCCGCCTCCCGCGTACACCGGCACAGCAGAGCGGTAGATGCAACTACAGCCTTACGGGAATGCCCTGGCTGCGCATGTGCTCCTTCACTTGGCGGATGGTCAGCTCGCCAAAGTGGAACACGCTTGCAGCCAAGACGGCATCGGCCTCGCCCTCCAAGATACCTTGAGCGAAGTGCTCGAGGGCGCCCACGCCGCCGCTGGCGATGACGGGAATGCCGACGGCGCGGGCAACGGCGCGGGTCAGCGCACAGTCGAAGCCGTCGCGGCTGCCGTCGCGATCCATGCTGGTAAGCAGTATCTCGCCGGCACCGCGGCGCTCGGCCTCGCGCGCCCATGCCACGGCATCGATGCCGGTAGCCTTGCGGCCGCCGTGCACGTAGACCTCCCACTTGTTGGGGTTGCCGGCCGCCTGCTTCGCGTCGACGGCGCAGACGATGGCCTGCGTACCGAACGCGGCGGCCGCCTGCGTGATGAGCTCGGGGTTGTCCACCGCCGCAGAATTCACCGACACTTTGTCGGCACCGGCGGCGATCATGGTGCGTATGTCGGCCACGCTGCGAAAACCGCCGCCCACACAGTACGGCAGGTGCAGCTCCTCGCTGGCATGGCTGGCAAGTTCCACGGTGGTGGCGCGCTTGTCGCTCGTGGCGGTGATGTCTAGAAAGATAACCTCGTCGGCCTTCTGTTCATCATAGCGTTGGGCCAGCTCAATGGGGTCGCCCGCATCGCGCAAATTCACGAAGTTCACGCCTTTAACGACGCGCCCGTCCTTCACGTCCATACAGGGAATAACGCGCTTGGTCAGCATACCGACACCCTTTCCTTCCCGATCCAAACAAAGCGTCAGAGAGATACTCGGGGGTGTCTCTCATCAGAGGTTTTGCAGAAAACGCCCTAAGTCGGCGAAACTCCCAAGCCGCAGGGGTCGGCAGCGACGGCCGCGGCCTCGGCGCGGCGCGTAGCCGCTTCGCAGGCCGCAACTCCCTCGCAAACAGCAAGCGCACCTTCGTATACCGCGCGCCCGGCGATAACACCCTCGATACTGGCCGCAACGCAACCGAGGTTTTCGATATCCTCCAAACCAGCAACCCCGCCCGAAGCAATGACCGGATGGCCGAAAGCTGCCGCCATGCGCACATACGCCTGCGGATCGATGCCCGTCTGCATGCCGTCACGCGCAATGTCGGTATAAATAAGGTGGCGAATGCCCCATGAGGCAACCTCGCGTGCCAACTCTTCCGCACGAACGCCCGAGCCCTCGCGCCAACCGGCGATGGCCACTTCCCCGCCCTTGGCATCGATGCCCGCCGCCAGCAGCCTGCCAAAGCCCTCGATGGCAGCCTCCGCGAAGGAGCGGTCGGTCACGAGCGCCGTGCCCAGCACCATGCGCGACACGCCCGCATCGGCCAAGCGCGCCACGGTGTCAAGCGAGCGCACACCTCCACCTACTTCCACCTTGAGCAGCGTTTTGCGCATAATGCGCTCGATGATCTCGATGTTTTCGGGAATGCCCGAGCGCGCGCCGTCCAGGTCGACCACGTGCAGCCACGTAGCCCCCTGCTCCTCGAACGCTTGCGCTTGCGCGGCGGGGTCGTCGTGGTAAACCGTGACCTGGGCATAGTCGCCCTTGGCCAGCCGGACGGCCTTGCCGCCCAGGATGTCGATGGCAGGAAGCAGATACATGACTCTATCCCTCTCTTACGATATTCACGAAGTTGTGCAGCAGCACCGCACCCGCATCCGAGCTTTTCTCGGGATGAAACTGCGCGCCGAATGCGTTCTTGTACGCCACCACGCTGGGGAACGCGATGCTGTGCGCCGTCGTGGCAACCGTGCACGGTGTATCGGGCGCCACGTACCCATGCGTGAAGTAGAAGAACTCGCCGGGCTGGATGCCTTCGAGCAGCGGGTTGTCGAAACCGGCCTGTTCGGTACCTTGGCTCGTCGGAGCGGCAACGTCGATCGAGTTCCATCCTACGTGGGGAATTTTATAACTTTTGCCTTGGGCGTCGGTACGCGGCAGGGCGGTGACGACACCGGGTAGGATAGCCAAGCCGGGAGCGTTATGGGTGGATTGCTCGTCGTCCTCTTGCGGCGAGCCCTCTACACCCTCCTCGAACAGAAGGTGCATCCCCAAGCAAATTCCCAAGAACGGGATGCCCGCGGCCACGCGGTCGCGGATGACCCCCATCTGACCGAGTGTCTGCATCGAGGCGGAAGCGTCGGCAAAGGCACCGACACCGGGCAGCACGAGGGCATCGGCGTGCGCAAGATCTGCGGCGTTGTCGGTAACGAACGCTTCCGCGCCAGCGGCGACCAGGCCGCGCTCGACGCTTTTCAGGTTCCCCTTGTGGTAGTCGACAACGGCGATGCGCATTACAGGCTTCCCTTCGTGGAGGGCAGCACGCCTTCGATACGGGGGTTCAGGGCGCACGCCTCACAGAGCACGCGGCCCACGGCCTTGAACACCGCTTCCAGGATATGGTGGGAGTTTTCCCCTTTGTAGCCCACAACATGCAGCGTGATGCCGGCGTTGGCGGCCAGCGCGATGAGGAACTCCTTGGCCAGCGTCGTGTCGAACGTGCCCACCATCTCGATAGGCAGCACCACATCGTAGTGCAGCTGACCGCGACCGGAGATATCGCAGGCAGCCAGCACCAAGGCCTCGTCCATGACCACGAACTGGGAGCCGTAGCGCACAATGCCGCGCTTGTCGCCCAGTGCACGGGCGATGGCCTGGCCTAGCACGATGCCAACGTCCTCGACCGTATGGTGGGCATCGACGTCGACGTCGCCGACTGCTTTCACCTCTAGGTCGAACAGGCCATGGCGGCCGAACGCGTCCAGCATATGGTCGAAGAACGGCACGCCCGCATCGACGCTCGTCGTGCCTGTGCCGTCCAGGTCGAGGGCTAGGACAATGTCCGTTTCCTTCGTCGTACGCTGTACCTCGGCGGTTCGATGATCCATCGATAAAACCTTTCTCGTAGGTCAGACGACCTGTTAAGTCAGCGAACTGGGCAGATCGCACTTGCCCATCACCGCGTCGCGCAGGGCGCGCAAAAACGCGTCGTTCTCCTCGGGGGTGCCGATGCTCACGCGCAGGCAGTTGTCCAGATACGGGGCACGCGAAAAGTCGCGCACGAGGATGCCGCGGCCGTAGAGCATCTCCCAGATGATGGCCGCATTTTCCACGTGAAGCAACACATAGTTCGCGTCGGACGGATACGAGCGCACTCCTGGAATGCGCTTCAGGCCGTCGACGACACGCGCACGCTCCTCGATGATGGCGCGAATACCCGGTTCGAAGCTGGCACGATGGGAATACACGACCTGGGCGACCGCCTGAGAGATCGCGTCCACCGAGTAGGGCTGGCGCACCTTCACGAATTCGCGGATGACCTCCGCATCACCCAAGATATAGCCCATACGCACGCCGGCCAAGCTGAACGCCTTGGAGAACGTGCGCAGGATGACCAGGTTCTTATGCTGCTGCAAATAGGGGCGCATGGTGGAGCGCGAGAACTCGAAGTACGCCTCGTCCACCATAACCAGCGCATCGGTCGCTTCGAGCAGATTCACGACGAACAGCTCGTCGGCAAGTTCGCCGGTAGGGTTGTTGGGGCTGGTGACGATAAGGTAGTCGATACCGCCTTGTCCGACACGCTCAAGCACGGCTTCTTCGTCGATGCGGTAATCGGACGTGCGCGGGACGTCTACGACAGCCGTGTTCGTCAGGCGCGCATTGCTCTCGTACACCGAGAACGTGGGCGGCAGGTTCAAAAACGTGCGGCCCGGCCCACCCCAGGCAAGCGCCAGGTCGAACAGCAGCTCATCGCCGCCGTTGCCCACCAGCACCTGGTCGCGATCGAGCCCGTTGGCCTCGGCTATCATGTCGCGCAGGTCGTTTGCCAGCGGGTCGGGATAGCGGTTCAGCGGCACGCGCCTCATAGTATTCATGATCTCGCGGCGAATCTCGGTCTCCACGTCGTGGGGGTTTTCGTTGGCCGAGAGGAAGGCCTCGGCTGGCAGGTACTTCGGATCGTAGGGCTGCATGCCGGCAAGCTGCGGCGCAGCCTCGCATACGCTACGCATCGGCGTCCCCGCTGCCCGCCGCACGACCTGCAACACCTTCGCCAGCACGACCGACGCCGTCCCCGCCTTCGATACCGTACACGTTGCCCCAGTCCAGAAGGTTCTTACGCATCTCCACACTCATCGCATGCGCCCACAGCCCCTCATGGCGCGCGATGGTCATAACCGTATCGGCATCGTTGGCAAGTGCGGCCGAAGAATACTGGATGACGCTGGACTTCTTCACGAACTCGTCCACGGACAAGGGCGAGGCGTAGCGGGCCGTGCCACCCGTGGGCAGCGTGTGGTTCGGACCGGCGGCGTAATCGCCTACGGCCTCCGGCGTCCAAGGCCCTAAGAAGATGGCACCTGCGTTGCGGATGGAGCCCAGCAGATCGAAAGCGTGGTCGAGGTGCAGCTCCAGGTGCTCGGGCGCAATGACGTTCACCGCGTCGAGCGCTTGGTCGAGGTCGTTGCATACCACGATGAGGCCCTGGTCGGCAAGCGATGCCGCCGTGATCTCGGCGCGTGTGGACGTGCGCATATGACGCTCGACCATGCGTTCTACCTCGTCGGCATAAGCCTCGTCGAAGGTAACCAGGTAGCAGGCAGCCAGCGGGTCATGCTCGGCCTGGGCCATGAGGTCGATAGCCACCAGCGCCGGGTCGGCGGCGGCATCGGCCACGACGCACACCTCGGAGGGACCAGCGATCATGTCTATTCCGACATCGCCCGACACGACTTTCTTCGCGGCAGCCACGTAGGCGTTGCCCGGCCCCGTGATCTTCGCCACCGGCTCGATAGACTCGGTACCGTAAGCCAGTGCGGCCACCGCCTGCGCCCCACCTACGGAGTAGATCTCGGTGACGCCCGCGATGCGACACGCCTCCAAAATAGCCGGGTCGAGCGTGCCATCCTTGGTCGGCGGCGTCACGCATACGATGCGCGACACGCCTGCAACGGCCGCAGGCAAAGCATTCATCAGCACCGACGACGGATAGAGCGCGCGTCCGCCGGGCACATAGATGCCCACGGATTCAAGCGGTTCCACCTTGGAGCCCACGAGCGCGCCATCCTCGCGCACGGTAAACCAGCTCTGCTGGCGCTGGCGCTCATGGAAGTCGCGGATCTGGTCGGCGGCTTGCCGCAGGGCCTTCGCCGTGTTCTCGTCTACCCTTGCTGCCCCGTCTGCAATCGCGGCATAGGACACGCGGAAGTCTTCGATGCTCACACCGTCGAACTTCTCCGTGTAGTCATGCAAAGCCGCGTCGCCGCGCTCGCGCACCTGCTCGATGATATCGGTTGCGGAGACAAGCGCGGCGGCATCGAACGCACCGGTGCGCTTGAGATGGGCATTCGAGAATTTCTCGCCGGGTTTCAGGACAATGCGGCGCATGGGCTACTCCTTCTCCTCGCAGGCTTCGCGCGCGGTGTGCCCGGCGCCCTCCTGCAATGCTTGGGCCAATTGTACGATACGCGGGTCGGTACGAAACGCGCAGGTGTTCGAGAAGAATCGCGCAGTGGACGAAAGGACGTCCTCTACGACGACAAGGTCGTTCTCACGCAAGGTCGTGCCAGTGGCGGTGATGTCCACGATACGCTCGGCCATGCCCGTGAGCGGTGCCAGTTCGATGTTGCCGTGCAGCTTCACGATCTCCACCTGCACGCCGGTCTTCGCGTAATGGGCGCGGGTAATGCGAGGGTACTTCGTGGCTACGCGAAGGGAGCCGAGGCGGCGGTAGTGGTCGCGCGTGGCCTCCGCCGCGCCCGTAGGCTCGGCCACAACGAAGCGGCAGGCGCCAAATCCCAGGTCGGCAAGTTCCACTACGTCGGGATCGGCCTCAAGCAGCGAGTCCTTGCCGCAGATGCCGCAGTCCGCAGCGCCCGACGCCACAAACGACGGCGCATCGGTGGGTCGCACGATAATGTATTCGACGCCAGGATTGCGGATGATGAGCGTACGGCCGGAATCAGCCAGCCCCGTCACATCCAAGCCCGCGCCTGCCAGTGCGGCGATCGTGTCGACGTTAAGGGAGCCCTTGGGCACCGCGATGCGCAGAGGTGCCGGCTCGCCGGAATCGGCAAGGGTGCCGGCGCCATCCACGCTCCGATCCGCAGTGGAAGCGGCGCAGCCCTCGACACGCGCTTCTTCGCCAGCAGGAGTAGAGGGATGTCCGCAGAAGACCGTGGCATCGAGCTGTTCCCCCATCCGGCCGGTCGACGGAACCGTTGCGGCAGCCATGGCCTGCTCTAGGAAGAACGCGAAGCCAGCGGCCGGACGGCTCTGACCGTAGGCGCCGATCATGTTGTCGTAGCGGCCACCGCCGCCGAGCGGCGTGCCCAAACCGGGAGCGTAGGCCTCGAAGACGATGCCCGTATAATAGTCAAACGAGCTCATCACGGAGAAGTCCACCAGCAGCCGGTCGGCAAGCCCCGCTTCGACCAGCGCATCGAACGTCGCGGCGAAATCATCCAGGCCGTCCTCGCAGCCGAGCGGCGCCACCAGGGCACGCACACGCTCGATAGCCTCGCGCCTGCCGCGGATGCGAGGCAGCGCGCTTATGGCATCTGCGAACAGCGGCGGCACGCCTGCCTCGGCCGCGCGCCCCGTCAGCTGATCAATCTCGACGAAATTCGAGGCATGGAACGCATTGAGCATCCGGGCCTTCCACACAAGCGGCGCGCCGCTCTTCTCCAGCAGCGCGCGCAGCACGCCCACCGTGGCCACAGCCAGCTTGAAATCGCGCACGCCGGCCAGCTTGAGCGCATCGGCCAGCAACCCCACCACCTCGGCATCGGCAGACGCGCCGGCCTCGCCGATGCACTCGATGCCGATCTGCGTCAGCTCGCGCGCCGCAGCCTGCATCGGGCCCTCGGCCTCGCGGAACACGCGCTGCAGGTAGCGGAAGCGCAGCGGCCCCGGCTGGTCGGACAGGCGCGTGGCCACCATGCGCGCCACCTGCAGCGTCACGTCGGGACGCATGGCCAAAAGATCGCCCTGCGAGTCGAACAGCTTGAACGGGGACCCCGCCATCCTGCCCGACGCGCGCAGGACATCCATGACCTCCAGCGTGGGCGTTTCGACGGGAACGTAGCCGCACTCCGCAAAGCGCGCCTGCACCTCGTGCGAGATACGCTCGCGCGTCTGTGCTTCGTCGCCGAGCACGTCCCTGAACCCTGCCGGTGTCACAAAATCCATGTCATCTTCCTTCTGCCCCTCGCCCTATCTGTCATCTCGGGCATTTCGCGCACCCGTCAATTCCGGTATAGCAACCAATCACCTCGAATGCTTTCGATACTTTATCACAGTAGAGCGCTAAAGCAACCGGAACATAGATGATTTGCATTATTTCACGATAGCATCATTTCGCGCGCTCGGGTCGCCGCTTCTCGTTCGCAAGAGCATCTCGCCGGCAGATAGAAACCACGCTTTCGCGGAATAGGCCACCGTGCTGCCTGCGGCAGCACGGTACGGACAGCACGGCCGACACGCCGCCTGCAACAACACAGCATAGCCCGCGACCGCAGCACCTTGCCTGCGAAAGCATCACGCCGTCTACAACAAAGACATTTGCTGGGGAGCGAAGTCGTAGGTGCAGGCCAACTCGTCTTCTAGCAGGTCGATCCGGTGAGATTCCCAGCCTTTCAAGGACACCAGGTAGTTGGTACCCTGCTGCTCGAGCACCAACACGCCGCCCACCATGCCGACACAGCGCCCGGCGCACACGTCCGCAGGGCCGTCCGGTATTTGCAAGTCGGCACAGGCGGGAGACGGCCCGCCAAAGTAGAAGCGCGAGAGGTCCTGAGGCAGATCGCGGCCGTCGAACCCGGCGGCGCCCACAACCTCCACCCGCGCAAGCCGTACGGCCTCGTCATCGAGCGCCGCCACAGCCTCTTTGGCGTCGTAGCGCACGTTGGCCAACAAGTCCAGCTTCTTCGACGCGCGCATGGTCTCGGCGATACCCTCCTGCGCACACAGCGCCGCCTCCAGCTCACGCGCCTGGTAGGCATCGTCGAAGTGCCCGACGATACGGCCCGCCCGCGCACCCTGCTCAAGCAGGCGCCGAACGCCACGGGCGGCCGACGTGATGCCCGCCTTCACGTAGCCCGGTGCGAAGTAAGCCAGGTAGACGACGTGCGGCGTAAGATTGTAGGCACGTTGCTGGGGCGAGACGAAGTCGGCGTAATAAAACGAGGGGTTGAAGCCGGTGGCCTCCTGACAGGCTGGACACAAGTCGTCCTTCGCATCGGACAGCAGCTCAACCCGCAGCGGACACGGCGTTTTCGCACCGGTCTCCAGATCGAAGCGGCCAACGCACAGGCGTTGCGGATGGCAGCGCAGCGAGAATAGCTTACCCTGCACATGATAGCGACGCTGCTCGTCGTCTTCCACCTCGTTCAGGGACAGATAGGGGCCTTTCTCGTCAAAGCCGTAGCCGGCCAAAACGATGGCATGATCGTCGCAGTGTCGAGGCATAGGGCATGCTCCTTGATATCAATCGGTGCTTCACTCATGGTTCGCATCAAATGATATCGCAAAGGAGGCATTAGAACCCGCCACGCTTGCCTCTTGCCAAAAAACCGCACAAAACACTGCCCCACCGGGCATGGCGCGACAAACGACCCGCCTCGATCAGCCCGCCAACTGAAGCTGCTGCACAGTCAGGTACATGTTGTAGGACGCGCACACCGCCACGGCCACCAGCACGCTTGCAACGATTTTGAACGCAACATGCCAGTCGCTACGCCAGCACAGCACGATGCCGACCGGCCAGAACACCACCAAAAAGAAGATGATCCAAAACGTCTGCTGGTGCCACTTCTTGCCGTTCGAGTTACTTGCATTGTATTCGTCAACCTCGTCATCGGCGCGCTGACGCAGATCCTTGCGCTGCCAGTCCCCCGGACGCCTACCCTCATCGGCCATGATGACCCCTTCCTTCTCCGAAACCAATGCCGTCCATCCTATCACGATCTCTTGCCTTCGCATGCTGCATGCTGCAAGCTGCAAGCTGCGACGATACCGTATCGTTTACAGCGCAGGCTCGGCCTATCGGCCACCCGCCGCCCGTTGCACGCTGCGGCGATACCGTCGCTTGCGGCAAAACAGCGTCCTGTTTTCCCGACTACGCTTTCGCCCTTCCGGCAGCAGCCTCCGCAGCCAGCAACGCGTCGTCGGCCACCAGCTCCTCGGCCGTCTCATGCCAGCACTCGGTAGGCGGCAGCCCTTCGATGGTGTCCGCCACGAACACCGGATTTTTGCCGGCCTTCTTCTGCCGCGTGTAATCGTCGAGCGCACGCAGCGCCCACTTGCCCAAAAACAGGATGGACACGATGTTGATGAATGCCATGATGCCCATGACGATATCGGCGAAGTTCCATGCCAGGTCGAAGTTGCTCTGCGCGCCCAAGAAGATGGCCACCAGGCAGGTCACGCGGAACACGTTCAGCAGCACCGGACTTTCACATATGAACTTGATGTTGCTCTCAGCATAGAAGTAATTGCCGATGAGGCTTGAGAACGCGAACGCAAAGATGGCGAACGTGATGAAATGGATGCCCACCTCGCCGACCGACGACTTCACCGCCTGCTGCACAAGCGGCATGCCATTCAAGCCCGTCGGGTCGCCGTTGACGAAGAACACGAGCACGATCATGGCCGAGCACGTGCAGATGACCAGCGTGTCCAGGAACACCGAGAGCGTCTGTGCGAGGCCTTGCTTGCAGGGGTGCGACACACTGGCCGCAGCAGCCGCGTTCGGGGCCGAGCCCATGCCGGCCTCGTTGGAGAACAGGCCGCGCTTGATGCCCAGCACCACGACCGAACCCGCGAATCCGCCGGTAATGGCCTGGAAGTCGAAGGCCGAGGAGAATATCAGCTCGAACACCGCCGGCAGCGCCCCTAGGTTCGTGAAGGTGATGAACAGGGCCAGCCCAATGTAGACGATAGCCATGATGGGCACGATGACGCTGGTCATGAAGCTGATGCGCTGCGCGCCGCCGAAGATGACGAACGCCGAGAACACCACCAGCACGATAGCCAACGCCAGCGGCGCCAGCGACTCGGTGTAGCCGGGGATGTAGTATTCCAGCGCCGAGCTCATGTTGTAGGCCTGCAGCGCGTTGAAGCCGTAGGCGAAACACACGATAAGCGCAATGGCGAACACGATACCGAGCCAGCGCTTACCGATGGCCTGCTGGATGTAGTAGGCAGGGCCGCCGCGGAACTCGCCTTCCTTGCCGCGCACCTTGTACATCTGCGCGAGCGTGGACTCGATGAAGGCGGAAGCGCCGCCGATAAGCGCCATGAGCCACATCCAGAACACCGCACCCGGACCGCCCAGCGCCACCGCCGTGGCGATGCCGGCGATATTGCCGGTACCCACGCGGCTGGCCGTGGACACCATGAGCGCCTGGAACGCTGACACGCTCTTGCCGCCGCCCACGTGCTTCTTCTCGGTCAGCACCGAGAACATGTCCTTTATGTAGCGGAACTGCACGCCCTTCGTGCGGATGGTGAAGTAGATGTCGGTGCCCACCAGCAGAAACACGAGCACGTACGTGTACATGACCGTACTGATGTCACCGGTGACCTGCACCAGCATGTCGTTCAGATTCATAGGCGTTCCCTTTTGTAGGGGACGCCGAAGCGCCCCCGTTGCTCAATTCGAATCTGCCGGCTACCCCAGCTTTTTCGCCACCAGTTCGTTGATAACTTTCGGATTTCCCTGACCGCGCATCTCCTTCATGCACTGACCCACGAAAAAGCCGACGAGGCCGGTCTTGCCGCCGCGGTACTGCTCCACCTTGTCGGGGTTTGCCGCCAGCACGGCATCGACCACCGACTCGATGGCGCTGGTGTCGGATACCTGCTCCATGCCGCGCTCGGCCACGATGGCGGATGGGTCCTTATCCTCGTCGAGCACGGCCGCGAACACCTCTTTGGCCTGTTTGGAGGAGATGGCGTCTTCGGCAGTCAACTTCACTAGCGCAAGAGCGCGCTCGGGCGTAAGTGGCGTTTCGTCAAGAGCCGTGCCCTCCCGCGCATTCAAGTAGGCAGTGATGTCGTTGATAACGAGGTTCGCCATCGGCTTCGCCAGCGCAGCCGCATCGCCGCCCGCGAGCGTCATACACGCCTCGAAGAAACGGGCCGTCTCGCGATGTTCCACCAGGTGGCGAGCATCGTAGGCGGAAAGGGCGAACTCTCGCTCGAAACGCGCCGCCTTTTGGTCGGGAAGCTCGGGCAGCTTGGCTCGCACGCTTTCGATGAATCCGTCAGAGAGGTTACAGGGCGCCAGGTCAGGATCAGGGAACAGGCGGTAGTCGTCCGCCGTCTCCTTGACGCGCATGACGATGGTGCGTTTAGACGTGGGGTCCCAGTGTCGCGTCTCCTGGTAGATCTGGCCGCCCTCTTCCAGAACCTCGGCTTGGCGACATATCTCGAAAGCCAGGCCGTCGTGCAGGTTCTTGAAGCTGTTCATATTCTTCAGCTCGGTCTTCACGCCGAGCTGCTTGGCACCGCGGCGGCGCAAGGACACATTGCCGTCGCAACGCAAACTGCCTTCCTCCATCGAGCAGTTGGAGATATTCAACGCCAGGTATATCTGGCGCAGCTTCTGCATGAACAGGCGCGCCTCCTCGGGCGTGCGCAGGTCAGGCTCGGTTACCAGCTCGATGAGCGGGGTGCCGCAGCGGTTGTAGTCCACCAGCGAATGCGTGGCACCCGCGATGCGGCCTTGCGCACCGCCCACATGGTTCATCTTGCCGGCATCTTCTTCCATATGGATGCGCGTGATGCCCACCTGTGCCACATAGCCCGTATCCGTACGCGTGGCGTTGCCGTCGACGGCATCTGCCTCCAGCGCGGTGGCCGTGATGCGCTCTTTGGCGGCAGTGCCGTCTACGGCCAAGCCCAGGTGCCCGCGCATACAGAACGCCACGGGGCCTTGGGTGGTCTGGAAGTTCTTCGTCATGTCGGGGTAGGTGTAGTTCTTGCGGTAGAACATCGAGTGCTTCTCGATGTCGCAGTTGGTGGCCAGACCAGCCAGCACGATGGACTCGATGGCAGCCTTATTCGGCACCGGAAGCGCGCCTGGCATGCCCAGGCACACAGGGCACGTATGGGTGTTCGGCTCCACGCCGAATTCCAGCTTGCAGCCGCAGAACATCTTCGACTTAAGCGTGGTCAGCTCGGCGTGCACTTCAAGGCCGATAACGGCCTCCCAATCTTGCAGGACCTCTTCGAGCTTCCGCATGGCTACTCACCGGCCTTTCCAGCAGCGAAATCGGGTGCGACGGGAGCCGGACCATACACGGTTTCCAACGCAGCAGCCACACGCAGCATGTTCTCGTCCTTGAACGCCGGAGAGATGAGCTGCACGCCTACCGGCAGGCCCGTATCGGCCCCGAGGCCTACCGGCATGCTGAGGCCCCCGTTGCCGGCAATGTTGATGGACACGGTGAACATGTCGGACAGGTACATCTCGGTCGGGTCCGACACCTCGCCGAACTTGAACGCCGTGCGCGGGGACACGGGTGCGATAATGCAGTCGACCTGCTCGTAAGCGCGGACGTAGTCCTCGGTGATAAGCGTGCGCACCTGCTGCGCCGGGTAGTAATAGGCATCGTAGACACCCGCAGACAAAAGGTAGCTTCCCAGCATAATGCGACGGCGCGTCTCAGGCCCGAAGCCCGCCTCGCGGCTGGCGGCGTACTGGCTGTTCAGGTCCTTGCAGCCCTCGGCACGGTAGCCGTAGCGCACCGAGTCGAAACGGGCCATGTTCGAGAACGCCTCGCACGGACCCAACACGTAGTAGGCGCTCATAGCGGCCTGCGCGTTGGGAAGCTCCACTTCCACGATCTCGGCGCCCATCTGGCGCAGATGCTCGATAGATTCCTCCACCTTGGCCTTCACCTCGGCCGTGAGGCCGGGAGCCTCCATGAACGTGGGCACCACGCCGATGCGCATGCCGCGCACGCCCTCGCCCAGGTTCGCCGTGAAGTCAACTTCGTTTACCTGGCTCGTGCAGTCACGCGCGTCGTGGCCGGCGATGGCGTTCATGATAAACGCCGCGTCCTCCACCGAACGCGTGAACGGGCCCACCTGATCGAGCGAACTGCCGAACGCCACCACGCCATAGCGGCTGACCACGCCATAGGTAGGCTTCACCGCCACCGTGCCGCAGAAGCTGCCGGGTTGGCGGATGGAGCCGCCCGTGTCGGAGCCGAGCGTGATCGTGGCCATACCCGCAGCTACCGCCGCCGCACTGCCACCCGACGAACCGCCAGGCACGCGGGAGAGGTCCCACGGGTTTTTGGTCGGACCGAACGCGCTGGTCTCGGTGGAACTGCCGAACGCGAACTCGTCCATGTTCAACTTACCCAGCACAATGCCGCCCGCCGCGATGGTGCGCTCGACGCAGGTGGCCGTGTAGGGCGACACGTAGTTCTCCAGCATTTTCGACGAGCACGTGGTATGGGTGCCCAGCAGATTCATGTTGTCCTTGAACGCCACCGGGACGCCCGCAAGCGGGCCGATCTCGTCCAGCGTGCCCGACGCCACCGCTGCGTCCAAACGGGCAGCAGCAACGAGCGCAAGCGCTTCGGTCGTTTCGAGGTAGGCGTGAACTTCGCCGTTCAGGGCGCTCACGCGCTCAAGCGACGCCGTGGCGATCTCGCGAGCAGAGAATTCCTTTGATGCCAAGCCGTCGCGCACTGCGCGCGCACCCATAGCAGCGAAAACAGGGGTCGTCATCAGCGATCGCCCCCCTCTCCCAAAATAGAGGGGATGAGGAAGCAGCCATCCTGGCTCGCCGGCGCATTTCCGAGCGCCTCCTCCTGCGAGAAACCTTCTTCCACCACATCGTCGCGCATGACGTTGGACAAGCCGCCGATGGGGTGGAACGTGGGCTCCACGTTCGCAAGGTCGTATTCTGTGATGGGCTTCAGGCTCTCGATAATGGCATTCAGGTCGACCGCCATCTGGACGACCTCGTCGTCCGTGAGGCCGATGCACGTGTACTCCGCGATGTCGCGCACGTCGTGTTCGGTGAGATGCTGGGTCATGGGGTAGTCTCTTTCCTTCCCGTTTTCACGCATCGGCACCGCAAGTGCTTGGACAGTCGGAGAGGGTCGGCCGGACCGCCAACAAGCGGAAAGCCGAACCAACCGCCGCGCAAGCGCGCAAGGTCAATGGTGGTAAGTGAAAACATAACCTGCCCATGATAGCAAAGGAAAGGCTGCAGCACATACCGTACACTCACTTTCGCCGCAGTTTTAACGTCGCTCAACGTCGATCGGCGAAAGTTTCGCCCACAGACAAATAGGACAGGCTGCAGCAGCGCATTTCGATAACAACCACATCACAGCCCAAACGAATACACCATAATGCCCAGCATGATTACCGCGAGAGCGGCAACTTTCTTCTTTCCCAATTTTTCCTTGAATAGCACCACACCGAATACCGTAACGTACACGTAGCTGGTAGCTTCCAGTATGGGGCCCATGGATAAGGGGATGCCCTTGAACGCTATTACGAGGAGCAGGGTCGAGATAAGCATGAGCACGTAGCCACCGATAACCAGTGGGTTTACATATTCCTTCAAAAAACTGCCATGCTCCCGCAAAGCCTCCTTTTTAAGGAACACTTGCGCAATCGAGCTGATAAATACCCCGAACGCCCCAATTCCTATGAAGGGTAGCATCTCAGCGAACGGCATGGCCGCACTCCTCTCCACCCTGAACGGAGGGTTGGTGGGCGCCTGCCGAAGTCTCTTCCGCTTGTTGTCCCGCAGGGGGATTATTTGCATCCTGTGCCCGCTCGAAGTCGCGACGCTCTTCATTGTCTGCGCGCGAGAATAGAACCACGCCAGCGACAACGATACCCGCTCCCATTACTTTCAGAGGCGTTACATCCTCCTGAAAGAACAGCACGCCCCAAACGAGACCCCAGAATACGGTGATAGCTTTGTTGGCGAAAGCGGTGGTAAGCGGCAACCGCTTGATAAGCTGCTGCCAGCCGATGGCATACACGAACAGTACCAACAATACCCCACCATAACAAAGGAAGAACCTCGCGTCGGTAAAGGAAAAGCCAGCTGCCGCCTTACCGAACAGGTCAGTGAGAGAGTACAGCACCAACAGTAAGTGTAATGATATAAATGATCCTATTTTTGAGGTGCTGGCCGAGTTCACCGTATCCTCGAATCAAAAAACGAGCGCACGGCATCGATAACCGTGCGACGATGTTCCTCAGAAAGTCCGTAATAGAGGGGAAGCCTCACCAGACGCTCGCTCTCTTTGGTGGTAAAACGATCCTCTCCTGCGAAGCGGCCAAACTTTTTGCCAGCTGGGGCCGAATGGAGCGGGATGTAATGAAAGACGCACTGCACACCCGCCTGACGCATATGGGCTATGAAAGCAGTACGCTCTTCCATGTCGCGACACTTGAGGTAGAACATATGCGCATTATGGGTGCAGTGACAGGGAATAGTAGGCAGCTCCACCGCACCTGCCGCGGCAAGCGGCTCGAAGGAAGTGTAGTAGGCATCCCAGGTTGCCATACGATCATCAAGAATGTCGTCCGCTGTTTCAAGCTGCGCCCAAAGGTAGGCAGCGTTAAGGTCGCTGGGTAGATAACTGGAGCCGTAATCTACCCAGGTATACTTGTCCACCTGACCGCGGAAAAACCGCGAACGATCAGTACCCTTCTCGCGTAAAATCTCGGCTGATTCGTTGTCGGACGCATCCCGAAGAAGCAGGGCGCCGCCCTCCCCCATGGAGTAGTTTTTTGTTTCATGAAAGGAAAAACAGCCAAAGCGGCCCATCGTGCCCAGCGGAATACCCCGATACGTACTCATAACACCCTGAGCAGCATCTTCAACCACCACAAGGTCGTGGCGACGGGCGATATCCAAGATATCATCCATCTCGCAGGAAACACCCGCATAATGCACCACGCAAATCGCCTTCGTCCGAGAAGTAATGGCTGCCTCAATCGATTTCTCATCGATATTCATAGTGTCGGGACGCACATCGACAAACACCAATTTCGCCCCAGCAAGCACAAAGGCGGTGGCGGTAGACGAAAACGTGTAACTGGGAAGAATAACCTCGTCGCCAGGCTGGATGCCACACATAAGCGCCGACATTTCAAGAGCAGCCGTACCGCTTGTCGTAAGAAGAACCTTCTGCGCCGTAAAACGTTCCTCCATCCAACTATTGCAGCGCTTGGTGAAGGGACCATCTCCGCATACCTGCCCACTTTCTATGGCCTGTTGCAGATAAGCATAGGCAGAAGTCACGCGTGGTGGCTCATTGAAGGTAATGAGCGGCTGCTTGGTCATGGACGACTCCCGTCGCTCGGAGTTTTGGATGCGTCAAAGAGAAGGGTGCGACAACTATCTACGCATCGATAGCGCCCGTGAGCATCGCGCGCATAGGTCGCCGGCGCACGCTCGATGAAGAACCCTGGAGTAAAGGACATCGAGTAAGCGCCCGCGTTGGCGATAACAACAAGGTCTCCTTCTTCAAGGCAAGGCTCGTTTTCCAGTAGGCAAAGGCGATCACTTTCCATGCAGGTATACCCGCACAGTACCTGGCGAGAAAGTACCTCGCGGTCGCTCTTGTCGTCGTGGGGCAAGAGCTCGTATGCGTAGGAGGTTTTCTTCATCTCGTGATCTATATTTATCCGCGACAGCTCAGAAGTTACGAAGCGCCCGTAGCCCGTGTCCTTGGCATCAACCACACGCCCTGCATAAGATCCGGGTGTGCACACCACAGCACCGCCCGGCTCGACAATAAGACTCGTGCGTGCAGGATCAAAGACGCGGCGAAGCTCTTCGGCAATCGCCTCCGCATACGATTCGTAGGCTCCCGTGTTGCGTGGGCCGCCTCCAAAGAAACCGCCGCCGATGTCAACGAAATCGAGGTTCAGGTTGAACTCTTCAGCAATACTCGCGGCATGACGGGCAAGCGTGCGGTATACCTCAAGAGAACGGCTGTACGTAGTTACATGCATGTGCAAACCGGCAATGCGCACCTGGGGCTCGAGTGCTCGCAGCGCTTCGATAGCCTTGGCCAGTTCGCCGTTTTCCCGACAATAGCCGAACCGGCCGCCGTTTGCGCCGCTGGTGGTCTGCCCTGGGCAGAAATGTTCAAGATCGATATTCACCCGCAAACCCACCGCTAACGTGGCTGCACAGGAGGTATTCTGCGCCGCCTCCGCGGCAAACTCGGCAAGCCATCGCAGCTCGCGAGCTGAGTCGAGGTTGACGATACTTCCTTCATGAAGAGCACGTCGAACGTGGTCTTTTCCTTTGATAGGACCGTTAAACACAATACTTTCCGGCTTAAAACCGCACGCGAGGGCAAGGTCGTACTCCTGATCGGAAACAACTTCGGCCCAGCAGTCGCAGGCAAGCGCCGTTTCGACTATCCAAGGATGAGGATTGGTTTTAACTGAATAGGCAAGGCGAGCATTTCCGCCCCATGCGTTTCGCATTGCCTGCTGAAATCCCGTAAAGTTCGCACGCAACTCCACCTCATCAAAAACGAAACAAGGCGTTTCTAGGGCGAAGAGAGAGGAGTGCGCAGACACATCCAGGGGTGCCTGGTTAGTTGGCGGCATCGATACATCCTTCATCGTCGAATGGTACGGGTTGATTGTCGAACATGACGTCTTTTGTGGGACAGGGCACCCGGTCGCCGGAAGAACTTTCGCCGCTGCACGCACATGAGCCCACAGCGGACTCGCCCGCCTTGTCAAGACTCGCACATTGCCTTCGCGTTCTAACAATGAACTGGGGATTCTTGTTCACCGTCATAAAGAGGCGCCCCACATATTCCCCTAAAAATCCCATGAACACCAGGATTACCCCGGAGCATACGAGAATCGCAACCATAGTGGAAGCCCAGCCCAGCTGCATACTGGGGTCAAAAAGACGTTCGACGAAAAGACTGATGGCGCCTATAAGGCCCACGCCTCCCATCAGCACTCCCAAAACGGAGGCGATGCGCAGCGGCGTGACGGAAAAATTAAGGATGGTCGACCAGAGTCGCAGCAAACTTTTGAGCGTATACCCTGAATCGCCCTCTTGTCGGTCGAAGTGCTCTACCTCCACGTTCACCATACGATCGGTGGTCCGAAAAATGAGGCCCTGGATATACACAGAGGAGCTGGCATAATACAGCATTTCATCACGTACGCAAGCGCGCATAACTAA
>NZ_JAVWUP010000034.1:0-22105 GCF_036667095.1 Gordonibacter sp.
ACGTCGCTGGAGTGCGCCGCTGCGGGCCTCAAGGGCGAGACGGGCACGGTCATCACGGCGTAGAGCGGTTCGGCACTATCCCGCTCCGGCTGTGCGATTGCTGCGCAGCTAAGGAGGCGGGAGTTTGTTGGGGGTTGCGGTCCTTGCATGCGGGTCGCCACCCCCTAAAAAAAGGGTACTTGTGAATTGGATGGTTATGCTTCCGACCGGTTCATTGCAGTTTCTCGTTCGCTAACTATCCGACCTTGAGCCTCTTATAAGGAGGGGATCTAATGACCGAGAAAACAAAGGAAAAAAGCAAAAAGAAGCGTTCAATTTCTTCGTTCACTATTTTGCTTATCATGCTTATCGCTCTGGCGATCATTACCGTCGTCATGGGTGCAATGGGTGTGGAGGGTGTGGAGGGTGCTACGCTTGCTAACGTGGCGACCGCACCGGTTAAAGGCTTTACCGATGCACTTCCCGTCTGTTTGTTCGTGCTGATCCTGGGTGGTTTCCTGGGTATCGTCACCGAGACGGGCGCACTTGACGCTGGTATCGCAGCGCTGGTGAAGAAGCTGAAGGGCAATGAGCTTATTCTCATTCCTATTTTGATGTTCATCTTCTCCGTCGGCGGTACGACATACGGTATGTGCGAAGAAACGGTGCCGTTCTACCTGCTGCTGGCAGCTACTATGGTTGCTGCAGGTTTTGACAGTATCGTCGGTGCGGCAGTGGTTTTGCTGGGTGCCGGTTGCGGCGTGCTGGGTTCGACGGTGAACCCGTTCGCTGTAGGCGCTGCTGTCGACTCGTTGTCTAGCTCGGGTCTGGTTGTCAACCAGGGCACTATCATCATGCTGGGCGTTATCCTCTGGCTGGTTACGCTAGCTATCTCTATCGTGTTTGTTATGCGCTACGCCAAGAAGGTCAAGGCCGACAAGGGTTCGACCATCCTGTCGCTGCAAGAGCAGGAAGACATGAAGGCGGAGTTCGGCGAGGCTCAGCAGGAGGCCATTAAGGCTGAGGCTAGTCCGAAGGGCGAGAAGACCATGACCGGGCGCCAGAAGGCATCGCTCGCGGTGTTCGGCCTTACGTTCGTTGTTATGATCATCGGCTTCATCCCCTGGGGCGACTTCAACGTTGACTTCTTCAACGCAGGTTCCCAGGTCGAGGAAGTTGCGACGCAGGTAACCGGTGATGACATTGCTGCCGTGTGGTCCGATGCCGAAGGCAGCGAGATCGCGTTCAGCGGTGATGTCTCTGGTACGGTTACGGCTGAGGAAGAAGTGGCTCCGGGTTGGTCGGCTCTTCTGACCGGTCTTCCGTTGGGGCAGTGGTACTTCGACGAGGCCTCCACGTGGTTCCTGATCATGGCTATCATCATCGGTATCATCGGCGGCGTCTCCGAGAGCCGTTTTGTGAAGGCATTCATCAACGGCTGTGCCGACATGATGAGCGTCGTGCTGATCATTGCTCTTGCCCGCTCCATCACGGTGCTCATGGGCGAGACCGGTCTGGACATGTGGATTCTGAACAATGCGGCGAACGCGTTGAACGGCCTATCGGCCATCATATTCGCACCGCTGTCGTTCTTGCTCTATATCGTGCTGTCGTTCCTGATCCCGTCGTCATCCGGCATGGCTACCGTGTCCATGCCTATCATGGGTCCCCTGGCGAACTCGCTTGGGTTCTCCACCGACGTCATGATCATGATCTTCAGCGCCGGCAACGGTCTGGTGAACCTGCTCACCCCGACAAGCGGCGCCATCATGGGCGGCTTGGCACTGGCGAAGATCGAGTACTCCACGTGGCTCAAGTTCGGTGGCAAGCTGTTTATCATCCTCGGTGTGGTCTGCGCCATCATCCTTACGGCGGCAATGATGCTCATACCTGGATCAGCGTAGTCGATAAAGCTACACATTGCTCATGCACTGACCCGTACGCGCGCACCGCTGCGCAGCGGATCGAGCGCAAGGAAAGGCCTCCTTCGGGAGGCTTTTCCGCGTCTCGGGTATTTATTCTCTGTCGGTGTTTCTTGCTTGTACGACAGGAATTTTGCTTGTGCGTCTGCATCGTAAGAACAGGTCAGGGCTTTAAATAATAGTGGAACCATGGGAATGCAGAAGGGGGGTGACGTAAAATTGGGAATAGACATGCGCCGATGAGGGCACTGTCGCTTCAAAGGGGATTGCCATGTTTCATCGCAAAGCGCGCTTGAGCAAGATTTTGTCCGTATTCATGGCTGTTGCCCTGGTGATGACCTGTAATAGCGCGACGTTTCAGCCGATGGCGCTGGCTTTCGGCGATAGTCTGTCGAATGCGATTTCTGATGCGGGCGAACATGCAGCCGATTCTAGGGCAGGGGAGGGGGTCTTTGCTTCCGATCCTCTGGTGGGCGAACCGAAAGAAGGCATCGATTTCTTCGAGGATGCTTCGTCGGCTACGGGTGTTTTGCAGATGCCTTCTTTACCGGGCGAGGCGGTATTGGGCAATGCTGGCGATTCTTCGGAGGGCGGTACTGCGGGCCTCGATTCAGGCAGCCAGTCTGGCGAGTCCTCCACGCCGACCGTGCGTGAGCCAGTTGATCTGACTGCCGATACGGCAGCGTTGTCTATCGGGTTATATAGTGCTGCCTATCAGGATGCCGAGGGCGCTCAAGTTGAAGTCAAGGCATATGAGAACGCGCTGGACTTGGCAGCGTACATCCCCGGTTCTTCCGCTCATTTGGAGCTGCGCTACCACATCACGTTGGCTGCGAACGCGGAGTCATCTGATGCCGCTTGGGCTGCGGGCGACTGGTTCGTGCTCACGCTGCCGCAAGGGGTCTTCACCCTCGATGGGGAGCGTTTGGCAGAGGCGAATCTTTCCGATGCGACGCTGGTTTCCTATGCGGCGAAGGACGAAGGGCTTGTCGGCACTCTTTCGGCGACTGCGACTGCCCCGCAAAAACCTCTTGAGCTGACGGTGCGCATCCCGGTTGTTTTGGAAATCGGCGCGTTATCCGATGAGTCTTCCCAGGTGGAGCTGAACCTGCAAGGCGATGCGAAAGCCGTGGTCACCCTACCTGCTCGACCGGTTAAGCAAGAACTAAAAGCGGCTTCTCCCTCTCTCGCTGCAAAGGCCTCGGCCGATACGACATCGGTAGCGCTTGAAAAAGAATGGCGCGACAATAACGACCCTGATCGTCCTTGGAAGGAAATATCTAACGACGGTACGCTGGCGGTGTGGTTTACCCCTGCCGGCAAAGCCGAGCAGAAGCTCGACACAACAACGATGGGTCAGCTCGGGTTGACGAAGGTTCCGGCTATCGAGGCGGCATCTGCGGGAATGAGCCATACATCCTACACTTGCAAAGATTTGCCGATGCAGGATGTGTCCGGCGCAAGCGTGTCCTATACCATCAAGGAAGCCCCCAGCTCTGCAAAAGCAAAGGGATATGTACAGCAATTCGATGCGAGCAACAAGCTCTACAACATAAGGGCATCGTCTTTTGCGGCGGAGGTAAAAATCCGCGACGGCGGGGTGAACGCAGACCCCGGTGCGAATGCATTTCATCTGTATAGGGTTTTGGGCGATGGCACAATGGAAGAAGTGTTAGATACCGAGCTCACGTGGGCTTTCGACAGTACGACAGGTATGGGTACCTACAAAGTAGCAAGCCTTGCGCAGTATGATCTTGACGGCAAAGAGATCGTGTATTGCATGAAGGCTCCTGTGCCCGCCGACACAACGCAAGACTACTACTTCCCCGAATACGACAATAAGAAGGTTCCCAATTACGGGACGAATGTTACCGAATGCTATAGCGGCGGCACGGTCAACCTAACGCGTGCGGGAACGGCGGAATACGAAGGCACGAAGGTGTGGCTTGATCCCGAGGGCACGGATGCTTTCTCGCGCCCTGATGCAACTATGTACCTGTGGCGCTACACCGAACGCGATAACAACGGCTTCGCTCAGGCTTCGCAGGTGCGTGACGAGGGTAACCAGCTTATCTCGCTCGACATCCCCAAAGATGTAAGCCCCTATACGTTCACCATCAAGGCTGGCGGAACCAAAAAGGCCGCTCTGCCCAAGTACGATCCAGAAGGCTACCCCTACGTGTACCTTATGCGCGAAACGCTTTCGGGTGGCGGGTACGAGCAGGTCTTCGGTGCGGTGAGCGAGAATGCAGATGGCTCTTTTTCGGTCGCAGACACGTTGGCACCGGGTGTGGTGAAGCGGGAGCCGGCCGACCGCTCGCTCTACAACGGCGGCACCTTGAGCAACCGCATTACCGACAGCATCGAGACTTCGACGCAAAAGACTTGGAAAGCTTCCGTCTACCAAAACAAGCTCAAGGACGTTGGCGTTACGATGACGCTGCAGTCTCGCCCGGCTGGCAGTCTGGATGACTCGCTTTGGAAGAACACCGATACCACGCAGAAAATGACGGGGTTCATCGCCGAGGTCATGACCAAAACGGCCCATGCAACTCCTCCCCGCTATGACGCTTTGGGGCGTGAGTTGGAATACCGTTGGGTGGAGACCTCGGTGGTTGAGGGTGGCGTAGAGAAACTCAATGCTGATGGAACCTTCAAACTGGACTGCAACCCGCCCGACATCGATGAGCCTGCGAATGAGTTGAGGGATGTCGAATGGTTCGCCTCTTCGGCCGAGAACGTCAATGGCGTTGACGATACCCAAGGAACCTGGACGGTTAACCGCCTGATCGGGGTTGTCGACTACACGGTCGACAAGCTTTGGCGCGCCCTTGATGAAAACGGTCAGCCTGTCGTGGACTCCGAGGGAAAGCCGGTCTATGGCAAGGAGCCGCCTAAAGCCGGAGCGTCGATTACGGTGGGCATCTACCAAAACGGCACCCTTATGAAGGATCGCCAGTACACGATGGACGGCACTCCCGATGCGGACAACAGAGAGATGTCGCCGTATCATATATACCTAAATGACCTGCCGAAATACGACAGCGAAGGACGCGCGTACTCCTATACGGCCGACGAGGTGGCAAGCAGTACCGGATGGATTGCGAACCTTTCGCATGATCCTACCAAGCGGCGCACCGATATCAAGAACGATCCGGCTGGCCTGAGCAGCAGGATGAGAGTGGAGAAGAACTGGATCGACGACGACGATGCCGACCATCGTTTCCCGGTAGTGGTTGAGGTGTCCAAGAAGAACGATCCTGCTTGGGTCAAAGAGGTAACCCTTTCGGCGAGCGACAACTGGTGGACGTGGGTCGGCATCGACGAGGGGACTACCTACAAGGACTACCAGCTTAAAGAAACGAAGATGATCGCTCCCGGTGGGGATATTCTCGTCGATGACCGGGCCACGCCCTCGGTCACGACCGACTACCACAAGTACAAGACAACGTATAACCAAGATGACGTGCGCGAGGTGCTGACGGTCACCAACAAACGCATCGGCGTTATCGACATCACGGTAACAAAGAAGTGGGTCGATGTGGGCAACGAAGCTAATCGCCCGGGGGCAACCCTGCACTTGCAGTGCCTGGAATTTCCCGATGCCGTGAAGGAGGCTAGCGTAGAGATCCCTAACGTCGACAGCCTGCCTATCCTCGATTCGGGCCGTTCTCCGACAACTTCGAAGCAAACAGTTGATCTTATGCGCCCGGAGAGCGAATACACGTTTTTCAACTTGCCCAAATACGACGAGGCGGGTAAGGTCATCCATTATACGGTTGCCGAGAAACCCGACAAGCCGCACGAGTTTGCGCAGTTCGACTACCGAATATTCACCGAGCAGACCAGCTATAGCGTCGGCACTTCCCATACCGACGACAAGCAGGCTATTGCCGTTACCAACCAACGGATAGGGACAAAGGACATCGAGTTCCACAAGCAGTGGCTTGATGCCTATGCCTACCAAAACGGGAAGCGCCCCGACATCTACCTGACGCTCTGGCAGAAGACCATGAGTGCGGACCCGACGTTCCTGGGCTTCAAAGACTACCAATGGACGCCTCGTTTGGGCAGCGGGGATGTCGCTGACGATCCTGCAAACAGGTGGACGGCTACCTACAAAGGTGTGCCGAAATACGACAAAAACGGTGCCGAGATCACCTACTATGCGCAGGAGTCTATGAGTGCGAACGGGTCGGCGTTCGACTATGCGGATGCTACCTACCAGCTGACCAACGGAGACCCTGTCGGTATCGGCACGCCAAACAACAACGGCGACGTTATCAAGGCAAGTTTGGACCCCGATGCCATCACGCTTCTCAAAGAGAAGAACGCTTTCGTCAATGGCATTGCCAATACGGTCGTTATCGAGGGCAAGAAATCGTGGAAGAATATCCCTGGCGGATTCCCCTCCACCCAGTTGCCGAAGATCGTCATGAGCATCGACCAGCGTATCGGCGATACGGAAATCGTCAAGAACATCGCGTATACGACCGAGCTTTCGACACCTGCGGGAACGAGCGATTTCGTGTTCGTCATTGATCACAAGGGTGAAAACGATCCCGGCGCTATCGGCAAGGTGCAGGATTTGCCGAAGTACGACGACCGGGGCAATCTCTACACCTATTGGCTTAACGAGCACATCAAAGGAACGCCGGGTTTGGGCGATGTTACGTGGGAGTCTCTTTATAGCACGACCAGTACCGTATTTGCGGTAGACAATATCTTCCAGATCGGTGCAGGAAGCCAAGGTTCGTTGGTTGTCGAAAAGAACTGGAAGGACCGTGTCGTTGACGAGTACTACCCTGCAACGAAGTTCAAGCTGCATCGCCAGCACCGGCTGGGCGATGGAAGCTGGAGTGCCGGCGAGGTTGTTGCAGCCAAGACGTTGAACAGCAACGACAGCAAAAATGGCAAGGGCGAGGTGGTGTTCGAGCATCTGCTGGTCTTTGCGCCGGACGGCTACAAGTACCAATATTATGTGACGGAGGAGCCCCTCGATGGCTTCAGCATAGCCTACGAAAATACGAACAAAACGAAGGATGTCGAGCTTGCGGTTGGATCGCTGTCGCCGACCAGTGCCGGAGCGATAACCAATACCTACGACCAAAAGGGAAGCATCGAGCTCAAAGGCGCAAAAAAATGGAACGACTACGATAATGCCTTTGGACTCCGTCCTTCGGACGTGACCATCGAGCTTACCAGAACAGCTTTGGCGCAGCCCGGACAGGGCAATGCTATCACCGTGCCCGAATTGATACCGCTCGACGCGTCAAACCTCTCATGGGACAAGCCAGCGAATGCGAATACTTGGTCGTATGCGATCACCGGTCTTGACCGCTATGCTCCCAATGGCATGCCTTGGGTGTACAAGGTGATCGAAAACCCCGATGCGAACGGCTATTACGGTACGAGCGACAAATCGACTGGCCAAAAGTCGGTCGATGCAACGACCGGCAAGGTGGAGATGCGCGCTATTACCAACTCCTTCCCTGCGGAGGCAACCGTCGGCAAGGTTTGGAGCGACTGGGATAACGCGTACAAGCTGCGTCCGCTGTCGGTAGAAGTGAAATTGCAGGTCAAGGTAGGAGTTGACGCTTGGGCAGATGCCGCCACGGTGCTGAATGATACCAAATACAGCACGGTCGTGCTTAACGGGGGGAACAACTGGACTACTACGTTCACGAATTTGCCTCCCGCCATTGCGAAGAGCGGCACGGTTAAGACGTGCCAGTATCGCTTTGCCGAGACGAAGATCGGCGACAACAACCGCGTCTCCATCCAAGAAGACGGTACCTACTCCGTCAACGGAAACCATACCTATTCTCCCGCGGGCGTGGTGGCTGGCGCGAAAACGACCATTACCAATACGATGGCATCGACGGGCGAAACGGCCATCCAGGTTACAAAGAAATGGGACGGCGACAGTGCGAACGCCTATGAAACGAGACCCCTCAAGAACGGCTCAGCCGACAAGTGGGAGATATCGTTCTCGTTGCAGCGCAGCATGGACGGTGGAGCAACCTGGTCGGATGTGTACGAGAGCGGTTCGGCCACCAAGAAAGTAACGAAAGCCATCGACGGCTCCATGGATAAGTACGATGCAGTTGCGACCTTTCTCCATCTCCCGAAATACGATGCCGCAACAGGCGATCCCTTCACGTATCGCGCCGCCGAAGGTAAGGTGATGGGGTACGGAGAGCCTGTCTATGACTATGCGGCCGTACCGGGCGTTGACAACGCAACGAAAATCACCAACATCCTCCAAACGAAAAAGGTTTCGGGCACCAAGGCTTGGAGCGACAATGGCAATGCAACGCATCAGCGTCCTGATGGCGTGACGTTGGCCTTGTTCCGGCAGTCCGATAATGTTGCGAGGTCGAAAGTGCAAAACGCACCCCAGCCTCACTGGAACAAAGCGCTCGGCCCCGATACCTGGTCCTATGCCTATCCCAACGTCTTGCCTCAATACGACCAGAAGGGCGCGGAGTACACCTACACCGTGGAGGAGGCTTCTGTTCCCGATGGTTACTGGGTTGCAGGCAGTGGCACCCTCGCGCTCACCAACGCGCTCACCTCGTATTCTCTTGCGAAGCTCAACGAAGGGGGAATGGCGCTTGGCGGGTCGGAGTTTACCGTCGAAGGAACGTTTTCCGACGGTAAGACCGAAGCGCGTACCGTGTCTCCGGGGGAACAACTCGCCGTCCGTCTGGGTGAGTTGAAGGTGGGGCAGACCTATACCGTCACTGAAACCGTTCCGCCGGTGGGCTATACCGTGCGCAGTAGTTTTAAGGTAACCATCGGCTCTGATGGCAAGCTTGCGGCAGTCGGCTCGTTGCCCGAGGGCGTCTCGATTGAAGTAGGGAACGCGATCAAGGTACAAGATGCTCAAACCAGCTTTACGCTTGCCAAGAAAAACCAATTTGGTGATGCGGTATCGGGCGCTACGCTAAAGTTGCAGGGCACCTTCGCCGACAAAACGAGCGAGGTCGTATGGGCTACGGGCAATGAGGCGAAGAGCTTCACGGGGCAACTTATCGCGGGCGTCGAATACACTTTGTCCGAGGTTACCGTGCCGTCGGGGTATCTCGCTGCCGATCCTCAAGTGCTTCGCATCACCGAGGGCGGGCAGCTTCAAGTACGCTCAGGCGAAGCTGAGCCTTATGCCTGGACCAACGTGGGCAACAACGCGCTTGTGTTTGTGAACGAGCTGTCGCTGACACAGGCAGAGCTGGCCAAGATCGATGAGAACGGCAAGCCTTTTACGGGCGCAACATTCAGCTTGTACAAGCGGGGTACTGCCGCGGACGGTTCGGGCGACAAGCTCATCATCGAGGGCATCAAGCCGGCTGTTGCCTTGAACGCAACCGAGGCAGCTTGGTCGACGGCCACCGTACCCGACTCCGTGATAAATCCCGATACGGGCAAGCCCCTCAACAAGGGCCTTGCCAACGGCGAATACTACTTTGTGGAAACGGCTACGGCGAACGATTATTTCCTTAATGCGACAAAGCACGCTTTCACGGCCGACAACGCCACGAATGCGACAGTGGTTAAGAAGCTCGTCCAAAACGTGAAAGCGAACGCTTCCTTGTCCTTGACCAAGGTGGACGCAACCGAATTCGGCACGCCCGTTGAAGGCACGGCGTTCGAACTTGTCTTTGAACCTGCCACTGGATCAGGCGTGACGGGCGGCGTTGCTGCTTGGACTCGGGAGTTCGCAACGGGGGCTGATGGCAGGGTGGCGGTATCTGGCCTTCCCAAGGGCACGTATGTTCTCACCGAGAAGGCGGCAAATGCGAACTACCAAAACAATAATTTCAAGGCAACCTTTATCGTAAGCGATGCTTGCCAGGACAAAGAACTTGTCGTAGGCAAGGCGGCCGATCCGGCATTCGGCTTGGCCGTTGAGGTCGACGAAGCGCACCTGGGTGAAGCAGCCCTTTCGAACGACCGCGTGCTCGGTAAGGTCGAGGTCGAGAAGCAAGGGGCGGGCGGCCAGGCGCTCGACGGCGTAACGTTCGAGCTGTGCAAGAAGTCCGATAACTCGAAGGTGCAAGAAGGGAGGACCGCAAACGGCGGCAAACTCTCCTTCGAAAACCTTGCATGGGGGGAGTACTGCCTCATTGAAACCGCCGTCCCCGATGGCTATAAGCTCGATCCAACCCCGCATGCGGTCACTATTGGATACGGCTCGCTTTCAAAGAGCTTCACCGTTGCGGGTGAGGGAGCCATTGTGAATACTCAAAACAAGTTTAGCCTGTCCAAGTTTGCCCACGACGGCACGACTGGCCTGTCGGGTTCGACCTTTGCTATCGAAGGCGTCTTCTCGGGCAAAACCACTTCCGAAACCAGGGAGCTTGTCAAAGGCGCGCAGTCTTCCACGTGGATAGGCCAGCTCAAGGGCGGGGAGGACTACCTCATTACTGAGACGGTACCGCCGGGAGGATACTCGGTGGTTCACAGCTTCTGGGTGACCATGGGTGCTGACGGAACACTGGCCGCAAAAGCGGGAACGACGCTGCCTGCTGGCGTGTCGATCGGGCAGGACAATGCCATCAAGGTAGAAGACGCCCAGAACAGTGCCTTCTTCAAGAAGGTTGATGCCAACGATGGCCAGGTTGTTTCCGGTGCGAAGTTCAAGTTGAGGGGCGTATTTGCCGAAGGTAACTCCAGCACCTCGGTTGCTTGGGATTCTACTGCCGAGCCCGAGGCCATGACCGGCAAGCTCGTCGCGGGGAATACCTATGCGCTTACCGAAACCGCTCCGGCACCCGGTTACGTCATCAGCTCCTTTACGGGCAGCTACCCCGATGCGAACCTTGTCGATGGTTCCTTGTCCATCAAGATGGACAATGCAGGCAAGCTGTACTATCAGACGACGAAAACCGCCGATGCAGAATGGGTGGCACTCGACGGCAATACCGTTGTCATAAAAGATGCCAAGAACACCCTATCCTTGGCTAAAAAAGATGCCGACAATAATGTGCTTGCGGGAGCAGTGTTTACCATCACCGGCGATATCGTCAATGCCGACGGAAGCGTGACGCACCAGACTAGGTCGCTTCTCAACACAGAAGACGATCGAGCAAAGTCGGAAGATACGGTAACGGGCCGTCTTGTCGGTGGTAAAACCTACACGGTGCATGAAGCTTTTTCTCCTGTTGGATATGAGGCCGTGGCCGATTTCGAGGTGGCTATGAACAACGGCGGAACTATCGTGGCGGTCGATGCGCTGCCCCGTGGTGTGACCGTCGATGCCGACAAAGCATCCATCGTTGTGCAGGACAAGCGCAAGACCGGTGGGGTAAGGTTGCTCAAAGTTGACAAGGATGCCGGCAATGCCCCTTTGAATGACGCGGAGTTCACCCTGTATGACAAGATTGCACAGAGGGAAATAGGGGTGTTCAAGACCGGTTGTTCCTACCCCTCTCCCGATCCTGCCGCAGGCGAAAAGGCCGATGACGGGGTGCTGTCCATCGCGGGCCTTCTTTGGAGCGACTACTACCTGCAGGAGACGGTGGCTGCGGGCTATGTGGTGCCTGAGACAAAATTCGACTTTGCCATCAAGGCTACGACGCCCGCCATGACGGTTGATAAGGGTCTTGTAGTCAACGCCCAAACCGAGCTCTCCTTCACCAAGCTGGAAAGCTATGTAGAGGGTTGCTCGGATGCAACGTGGGGTGCCGAGAAGTCCGATGCCACGCGAGCACTTGTGGGCGCCGAATTCACCGCGTATGCCGACGAGACGTTGGCGACGGTGGCCAAGACGGCTGCCGGGGCCGATGCGGTATCGGCAAGCGACAAGGACGGCAAGGTCGAGTTTAAGAACCTTGTCGCCGGCGAGTATTGGATCAAGGAAACCAAGGTACCCGACGGCCGCGTGACCGACGGCAAGGTCTACCATGCGCAGTTCAGGCAGGACGGCGTGCTGGAGAGCTTCACCGAGCAGGGCAAGGCCGAACCGGTCTCCCAGGTTGTGAATGACGTGCGGCGTGCCGATATCGTCATCAAGAAGGTGGCGGAGACCGACGAGGGTAAGGTGCTGCCCGGATCGACCTATGGCCTGTACAAGCGCCTGGCTGCGCAACCGACACCCGATCCAGCACCCGATGCGAGCGGCGCTTTCGGCCGCGTGCGCTTTGCAGCCGACGTCGATCTGCTTGCTGCGGGTGCTCCGGCGGAAGGCGGCACGCAGCTTATCGCCAAGGCCACTACTGACAAGCAGGGCCTCCTTGCTTTCAGGGGCGTGCTCATGGACCAAGACTATGTCATCAAGGAACTCATCACCCCCGATGGAAGCCTGATGTCGGAGAAGCCCATTGCCATCAAGTTCAAGGCGGACAAGGATGGTAAGGTTACGGTCGCCGCGTTCGACGGCGGTTCCGGTACCGCCAGGGTAGACGAGAGTGGCAACATCGTGTGGCGCGAGCCGCAGGTTGTCGTCGACTTCAACAAGGTCGATCCGGACGGCAGGCTGCTTGCCGGAGCGAAGCTGCAGGTGGTGGATGCGCGCGGCTCTGCCGTGGATCAGCCGTGGATGTCTTCGACTGACGGAGCGCATCGCATCGAGGGTAAGCTGGTTGCTGGCAAGACCTACCAACTGGTGGAGCTCGAGGCTCCTTCGGGGTACGCTGTGTCCGACCCAGTGGCTTTCACGGTGGAAAACCCGGTTCTCGGCCCCGACCAGAATTTCGTGCAGAAAGTTCGGATGGTCGACCAGCGCCTGCCCGCACCGGTGGGAAATACATCGACTGGCAAGCTGGGTAAAACGAGCGACGTGCTCGAGGGTGCGCTGCTGGGCCTTTTCGCCGTTGTCGGTATTGGCGCCGCGACCGCCGCGACCGCCGTGCATCGGCGCAGGAGGGGTCGCAAGTAGCTTTTGCCGCCGGTGGAATTCGCGGGGCCTCAAGGCTTCCTTAATTGAAAACTGCCCGGCTCGTCTGCGAGCCGGGCAGTCTGCTTGTAGTACGCCCGGCAGGCGCTTTTCTAGTGCAGCGCCTTGTGCATCCAGATGTGCTCGACGTGCTCGTCAAGCTCGACGGCTCCGTAAGAAACATAGCCCGCACGCTCGTAAAACGGCATCACGGAGCACTGGGCGTGCAAGTGCATTTCAGTGGCGCCGGCTGCGCGCGCCAGGCGTTCCGATTCGGCTAGAAGCAGGCCGCCGAAGCCGCTTTTGCGCATTGCGGGCAGCACGGCCAAGCGACCGAACACCCAACGCGTCGGCTCGCCGGGACGGTCGGGGTCGGGGAAGGTGCGTGCGCATCCGGCAAGCTGCCCGTCGGCGTATAACGTCACGTGTATGGTCGAAGGGTTTTTGTCGATGTCGTCGAACTCGTCTTGGAAACCCTGTTCCTCCATGAACACGCGCGTGCGCACGAGGCGCGCGTCGTCGAAGTTTCCTTGCTCGAATGTCAGATCCATGTGCGTCCTTTCTGGTATACATGAGGGATTCACGATACCATAACGCGCAAGAACAAGGGACTTGTCCGAGGTCATGTGTGCATTTTCTGCATAAGGAGCAGCATGTTCGGACGGTTGCGCTCATCCTTTGCCGTACATGAGGAAAAGATGGTAGAATCAACCACTATATATACCGGTGTACTTGTCGGACAGGAAAGATGCATATCATGCAAATTCGCGAACAACTTGAACAGGTTATCGATGCCGCTGTCGCCGCGGCAGTCGAAGATGGCTCCCTGGCTCTTGACCAGGCTCCCGAAGCAGCACTCGAGCGCCCGCGCGACGAGAGCAACGGCGACTGGGCTTCTACGGTGGCCCTGCGTTTGGCTAAGGAGGCCAAGAAGAGTCCGCGCGATATCGCACAGATCATCGTCGATCATCTTCCCGAAAACGACATGATCCTTTCCGTCGAGATTGCCGGCCCGGGCTTCATCAACATCCGCCTGACGCCGACGATCCTGCAGGGCATCGTACGCGAGGCGCGCGAAGTGAAGGAAGGCTTCGGCAAGGGCGAGATCCCGGAGGGCCAGCGCTACGTGAACCTGGAGTACGTGTCCGCGAACCCCACCGGCCCCATGCATGTGGGCCATGGCCGCTGGGCGGCGCTCGGTGACTCCATGGCGCGTGTCATGCGCCATGCGGGCTACGACGTGTACGAGGAATTCTACATCAACGATGCTGGCACGCAGATGGACCTGTTCGGCAAGTCGGTAGCCTGCCGCTACCTGCAGGCGCTTGGGGCAGATATCCCCATGATCGAGAACGGTTATGGCGGAGGCTACATCAAGGACATCGCCCAGGGTATCATCGACCGCGACGGCGACAAGTGGGTGAACGTTGACGAGCAGGAGCGTATGGAGGCATTCCGCGAGATCTCCTACAACGAGATGCTTGACCTCATGCGCGACACGCTGGCTGGCTTCGGCAACAGCTTCGATTGCTGGTTCAGCGAACGCAGCCTGTATGTGGAGGGCGAGGATGGCACGAGCCCCGTGTCGCGCTCTATCAAGGCTATGGACGAGAAGGGCTACGTCTATGTCAAAGACGGTGCCACCTGGTTCAAGTCCACTGCCTTCGGTGACGAGAAGGACCGCGTCATGATCAAGGAGAACGGCGAGTTCACTTATTTCATGAGCGATGTGGCTTACCACTACGACAAGTTGGAGCGTGGGTTCGACCATCTCATCAACATCTGGGGTGCCGACCATCACGGTTACATCAAGCGCTGCACGTCCATGCTGGAAGCCTGGGGACGCCCCGGTGCGCTTGAGGTTGTTCTCGGCCAGCTGGTGAACTTGTACCGTGATGGCGAGGCTGTCCGCATGTCGAAGCGTACCGGCGAGATGGTCACGTTCTCCGAGCTCATCGAGGAAGTGGGCGTGGATGCCACGCGCTACCTCATGTTGTCGCGCAGCTCCGACCAGCCCATCGACTTCGATATCGAGGCTGCCAAGAAGAAGGACGCCTCCAACCCGGTGTATTACGTGCAGTACGCGCATGCGCGCATCTGCTCTATCCTGCGCAAGGCGGCTGACCCGGCCGATGCCGCAGCTGCCGAGGCGGGTGAGCTCTCCATGGACGAGCTGGCTGCCAAGGTGGTTCCGGTAAGCGTCGACCTCTCGCCGCTTACGCACGAGTCCGAGTTGACGCTCATGCGCAAGATGGCCGACTTCAGCGAGCTTGTGGCGCTTGCCGCACGTGACCGCGCGCCGTTCCGTCTGACGCACTACTCGCAGGACCTGGCCGCCGCGTTCCACCAGTTCTATACGAACTGCCATGTTATCGGCGAAGCCCCCGAAGTACAGGCGGCTCGTCTTGCTCTGGTCGATGCCACCCGCATCGCGCTGGCCACGGCGCTTGGCTTGATCGGCGTGAGTGCACCTGCGAAGATGTAGCGGGTATTCAAACCCTTGCATAAGCGGTTTTTTCTGTGCGGCCCCTCGGTATCTGGGGGCCGCACGCTGTGTCGGGGTGTGTGTTGGATTGAGGGGGGAAGGGTTTTGCGCAAGCAGCTGTGCGGCATCAACTGCGCTGGTGCGTGTTTCCCTCTCGCGTCAATAGGAAGGTGGTTGCCTTGGTGTGCTCGCTGGTGCTTGCGCTCGCTTCATGCTTACGCGAGGTGGGCGAGGATACCCAGGAGGATCCTCGCTTCTAGAGGTCGTCTTCCAAATCGATCTGCATGAGGTAGACGTTTTCGCGCAGGCGCTTGGCCGACGAACGGCAAAGGTTGCCTGCTTCGTAGTATGTCTGGATCTGCTCGAGTTCCAGCTGCAGAGCCCAGCGTTCGATGTCGACGGCTTTTTCGGCCATGCTCGAGAGGGACTGGAGTGGTGGTTTCGCATCGCGCAGCAGCATGATGATATGCTGGTACTCAAGTACCAGCGCGCTTACGTCTTCGGCCGGCTCGTTGCAGTCAGGAGAGGTCAGCATGTGCTGTAGCAGCTCCACCACGTGCTCAGAACCTTGGATCTGCAGCTCGCGGATGGCTTTGGTACGCTCGGTGGGACTCACGCCGGGAAGCCCCCTGACCAATCGGTGCCAGCCGGTGCGCAGTAGGGCGCGCAAGCGGAGGTAGGCGTTTTGCAGCGACCAACGTCCCAGGTGGTGCTTCATTAGGTCCTCGGCGCGTGCGAGGCGGCTCAGGTACTGGTAGCCGACGATGGGGTAGACCTCTTCGCGCTCGATGAGCTGCAGCACGTAGTCTCGCTCCCAATTCAGAGCGCGCAGGCGCAGGGCCGTGTTCGGCTCGCTGGCGATGTCGTTGGTGGCTTTGATGCGCGCTATGCGGTTGTTGTACTGGTGGATAACCCTCTGGGTAGCGCCGCGGTTCTCGCTGGTTTGGCGTGCTGTCAGTTCCTCGATGACGGCACGGAGCATGTCCAGGCTGGCTTGCGTCTCGTCGCAGCGCACATCCTCTTCGGTCGGTCCCTTCTTGGGGGCTATCAAAGGCACGATGAACGTGGCGATGAGCAGGGTGACCACGATAACCCCGCAGGCCAAGAAGATGATGAGGTTGCGCTGAGGGAAGTACTCGAGCAAATCGGGCGAGGTGCCGTTATTGGCGGGGATGAGATAGGGTATGGTCAGCATAACGGCGAGCGTGATGGTGCCTTTCGGTCCCGCCAATGCCATGACCAGGGCAGACTTCAGGTCGCTTCGCCATCCCGGCCGCTGGTCGCGGGCGAGGCTGCGGCTGTGCACGAATTCCATGATGACAAGCCAGATGAAGCGTATAAGCAGGCAGATGAGCGTAATGAGCAGAACGTAACCGATCAGAACCCCGTTGTTGATGCTCACGTCGCCCCATGAGCTCTTCATGGCGCGGGGTAGCTGCGTGCCCAGCAGCACGAAGACGACACCGTTCAACGTGAATGACAGCACGCGCCAAACGCTGGACGACACGATGTTCATGCGCGAAATGGAAGGTCCAGTTGCGTGTCGTCGTGACACGATGCCCATCAAACCTGCCGCCACGACAGCGATAATGCCACTGGTGCCCATCTGGTGGGCTGCCAGGTACACGATGAAGGGCGTAAACACCTCGAACAGCACGTGGAACGTCGTGTTTTCAAGCCCCCAGTTGCGCACGCGGCGCACCAGTAGGTTGCCCAGGTAGCCTAAGACGATGCCGATGGCGATGCCTCCGAAGAAGCTTATGGCAAAGTCGATGGATGCGTCGAACAGCGAGAAGGTGCCTGTAACGGCGAAAGCGAGCGCGAACTGGAACGATACGATGCCGGACGCATCGTTGATGAGCGATTCTCCTTCCAAGATACTCTTGCTGCGCGGCTCGATGTCCGCATCGCGCGATAACGAGGCGACCGCGACGGCATCGGTGGGTCCGAGTGCGGCGCCCAGTGCGAACGCGGCGGCAAGGGGGATGGAGGGCTCGAGCCAGTGCATGGCGAAACCGACGATAAGGGCCGTCACTACCACCAGGCCGATAGCCAAGGACAGCACGGGCTTGCGGTTGCGCCAGAGTGCCACTTTGTCCACGCTGCGGGATTCATCATACAGAAGCGGTGCGATGAACAGCACCAAGAACAGGTCGGGGTCGAAGGTGAGGTCGATCTGGTTGGTGGCGAACAGGGCTATAAGCAGGCCTAGCCCTATCTGGATAAGCGGAGAGGTGATTTTGGGAACAAGCTGATCGATGATAGAGGACAGGAGGACGGCTGCCAGCATGAGCAGGGCAAGCACAAGCGTTTCCACGGACTCAAGCCTCCTTTTCGCCAGGGTTTTAGGTGCGGTACGCTCTATTGTACCCGCCGATCCCCTCGGGTGCGGTGCGAAAGGGTAAGACTTTCACATAAGGTTCGTTCCGCCTATTTCCGCCTATTTCCCTAGAGAGAGCACAATGCACGCCTTGATGTAGAGCGTGTAGGAAACGGCTGCGGTGCATGCCAGCACCAGGTCGCGTTCGAAGTCCCCCTCGTTGTCTCCGGAGACGAACCCCCGAGGACTTTCAGGTTGGGGAGAGAACAGCGCGTGCAGTGCCGCTTCGAGCGCGTCGCAGAAGTAGTCGTAGGCGACATGCGTGTCGAAGCTGTCGATCTGCGCTTGGATGAGGTTCTCGATCTCCGCGATGGAGAACGTCTGCTTGAGCGTGCAGATGACGATGAGGTAGGCGATATGGGCACGCGTGTACTTCTTGCCCGAAGCGGCGGCGAGTACCCTCTGCTTTACGTAGTTGTTCACCATGGAGCGGGTGATGATCTTGTCGCCGGGTCCGTAGAGCGGCGCGAGCGTTTCTTCGAGATAGCCTATCAGCTGATCCATGTACAGGTTGATGCGCGGTATCTCGCCGTAGCGAGGGAGGTGCAGGGCGGCAAGCCCCTGCGCGCGCGCCGAAGCGCTCACATCGTTCATAATCGGTGCCCTCTCTTTTCGTTGCGTCTTCGCGATCATACCAAGTAGTGTTTTCTGAGTCAATTCACATAACCGCTTGACATAATAATATTAAATTTATAACCTAGTTATTAAAACTAGATCAAAGGAAGCAAGGAGACTGCAATCCATGGATACCAAGCGCATCGCACTCGTCATCGACTCGTGTACGGACGTTCCTCCCGAGGAAATCGAGCGTTACGGCATATATGTCGTGCCGCTGCAGGTGAACTACGAGCATGAGAGCTTCCTGGACAAGGTGACCATCACGTCGCAGCAGGTATACGATCGGTTTGCCGAAGAGGTTCCTACGACGTCTACGCCCACGCCGGCTGTGGCGCGCGAGGTGCTAGAGCGCGTCGTTGCCGATGGCTTTGACCAGGCAGTTATTGTGAACATCTCAAGCGGCTTGTCGGCCACCTATGACCTTATGCGGTCCGTGAGTTCCGCGATGCCCTCCCTTGAGTGCCATATCGTTGACACCAAAAACATTGGCATGGGGGCGGGGCTTGTGGCGTTGGCAGTGGCGCGTATGCTTGCCCGTGGAGCATCGTTTGACGAGGTGCGTGCTGCCAGCGATGGTATCGTGGCCAACACACGGGTGTACTTCTGCGTGGACACGCTGGAATACCTGCACAAGGGCGGACGTATCGGCAACGTGACGTATGCGGTGGGCAGTTTGCTGGATATGCGCCCCGTGATCAGCTGTAACGAGCAGGGCGTGTATTATACGGTGACAAAGGCAAAAGGCCGTCGGCAGTCGCTTAAAAAGGCTATGGCGGTGGCAGAGCAGTTTGCGGCACGTTTCCCGCGCTGTTTTATGACGGTAGTGAACGGTGATGCCGCCGAAGAGGCTGCGGTGGTACGCGAGGAGTTAGGTAGCACGATCGACCATGCGCAGGCGTGGTACGAGGGGCAAATCAGTCCCGTTCTGGTGGTGCACACCGGCCCCGGCCTCATTGGCATTGGCGTACAAGGCGAGGGCCTTGCCGCGCCCGAGGCCGAGGGTATGCTGGGAAGCCTGCTGGCGAAAGTGCGCCGCTAGGCAAGCGGCAGGCGTAGCTCCACGGCAAAGCCTGCGCCCTCGGCGCTTTCGTCCATAGTCCATCCTTTCCGCAACCAACACGGTTGGGAGCATCCTTTTGTTGCAGGTCGCGGAAAAGATTTTCGTCTAAAGCGATGCGCCTAGCTGATAGGCTTCATCGAGCGCAGGGCTTCCTGCGATATCGCCCGCCAGGTACATGCCACCCACCAGCACGCGTCCGGCATCAAGCCATCCCATGCGGGCTGCGAGTGCTTCGTAATAGGTGACGACGGGGGCGAAGTTGCGGTAGCTGGCGTCTTCTGCCGGCATGATGAGCACGCTGGACTTCGGTTGGGGAGCCGGCGCGGCGGCATCTGCCTTCATGCCGGCCTCCATGAGGGCGAACAGGCGGTCAAGCGTGGCTTTGAGCTGTGCGGTAATGCTCCAACAGTACACGGGGGAGGCAAGGGCTATGACATCGGCCTTGAGATAGGCGGCGTACACGGCATCCATGTCGTCTTTCTGCACGCAAGGGCTTGCCGGATCGTTGCCGCCGCCGAGGCATCCACGGCAGGGCGCGATGTCCATGAGTGCCACGTCGAAGCGCTCGGCTTCGTTTCCGGCATCCTGAACTCCCTTGACGAACTGCTCGACGAGCATTGCCGTGTTGCCGTTCCTACGCGGACTTCCGTTCAGTATGAGCACTTTCTTCGTCATGACGTGCCTCCTGGTTCTGTTATTCGTTCGGGTGACCGCAAGTTGGCCCTTCGCTTGGGCGGACGGGTCCTGTTGGTCCTGTTTCGCCGGGCGGTCGTTTTATTGCGGGCCCGTTCTCTGGAAGTCCACTATAAGTCACTATACTTGTTGATGTGCGGACTTTTTCGAAACGGAAGAAAGTAGGGAATGGGCCATGAGCATCGATTGCCGGCCGTCTCGTGTTCGAGGCTTTCCTAATACTGTATGCGGGATAGGGCAAAATAAAAAAGCCAACCGGTTTTGCCGGCTGGCTTGTGCGTTTTAAATGGTGGACTGTCGGGGACTCGAACCCCGGACCTTGGGATTAAGAGTCCCCTGCTCTACCAACTAAGCTAACAGTCCAAGTGAAACAATATGTCAAAGTACGCAAAGCGCTGGGATATTGTAAGACATGCTTCCAACGATTGCAAGAACTAATTTCTAATGCGCGCTGGGGTGGCTAATCGGACTCGAACCGACGACCTCCAGAGCCACAATCTGGCGTTCTAACCAACTGAACTATAGCCACCAAGGCGCAAGGTGGAAGTATACGGATTTTCGGGGCCGAGCGCAAGGGGATATGGACAAATTGTATCAGCCTCTTAGCAATCGCCGTGTGATCGGCGGTTTTCAAGTAGTATAGTCATTCGAAACGCCCCGCTTTCCGCTGCCCAGACACCCGTTTGCCTGCGACGGCATCCTTCGGGGCGCAAACCGCGGCAGTGTGTACGCACGGCCCTAACCGCTTTCACCGAGGAGCGACTACCTGTGGAAAAGCAATCATCTGAGAAACGCTTCGCTCTCCTGATCGATGCCGACAACGTTTCGGCCAAGTACATCAAACCTATTACCGATGAGCTCTCCAACTACGGAACCGTCACCTACAAGCGCATTTACGGCGACTGGACCTTGACGCTCCACGCTAAATGGAAAGACGCGCTGCTGGAGAACTCTATCAACCCTATCCAGCAGTTCGGCTACACCCAAGGCAAGAACGCCACCGACTCCGCCATGATCATCGATGCGATGGACATCTTGTACACGCGCTCGGTGGAAGGTTTTTGCATTGTGTCGAGCGACAGCGACTTCACCCGCTTGGCCAGCCGCATCCGCGAGAGCGGCCTGACCGTCATCGGCATGGGCGAGAAGAAGACGCCCACCCCGTTTCGAAAGGCCTGCGACATCTTCACCACGTTGGAGCTGCTGTTGGGCGACTCGAAGGCAGCGCGCAACAAAAATCGTCCCGAACAGGGCGGTGCGGCTACGAGTGCCAGCACGGGCCTGACCATCGCCGAGCTCGAGCAAGCGGTAGTGAACATCATCACCGACAACCAGAACAACGGGAAGTCTACCGGTCTTGGCGAGGTGGGCAGCCGCCTGCTGAAGCGCTATCCCGACTTCGACGTGCGCAGCTACGGCACGAACCTGCTGTCGAAGCTGCTCGACGAGTTCGCCAGCGTACAGATCACCAAGGACGGCAGTTCGGTGACGGTGGAGCTTGCGGGTGACGCCGAGCGCGAGCGGAAGAACGCGCGGGGCAAGGAGTCTTCGCATTCTCGCACGGGCCAGACTTCGGCTGAGGCGGCGGGCGCGCAGCCTGTCGAGCAGGTGTCGGTGCCTGCGGAGGCTGTCTCGTCGGAAGCCGTCCCCGCTGTCGAGAAGGACACTCCTGCCACTGAGAAGAGCGCTCCGGCTGCTGCTGTGCCTGTTGTGAAGACCGGTGCCGACAAGAAGCCGCGACGCTCGACGCGCGTTGCCGACAAGCACGCTGCTGCGGGGGAGGAGTCCCTCAAGGAGCCTGCGAGCGAGCCTGTCGTGGTTGCGGTTGAGCCGGAATCGCCTGGGGCATCGGCAGTCGTCGAAGCGGGTCCGAGTGTTCCTGAGGAGCCGGTTGGTGAGGTTTCGGTCGATAATCGTCCCGGACGAGCCGGCCGCAAGAAGGTCGTCGCTTCGCGCGCTACTGTTGCCAAGCGCCCCGCAGAGCAGAGGCACCCGCGTGTCGAGGCGACGCAACAATCCGGGCAGCAGCTAGTTGAGCAGGCAACGGTTGAGCAGGTGTCGATCGCGTCGCAGCAGCCCAAGCAACCGATCG
>NZ_JAVWUP010000035.1:0-21764 GCF_036667095.1 Gordonibacter sp.
AATCGAAGCATCGCTTGGTCGTTCTAAGCGAGATCGAGCGATGCTTCGATTGTTTGGATGACGATGTGACAAAAGGAGAAAAAGGGTGGGGGGTTATGAGCGAAGATAATCTGGCCAATTTCAGTTCCGGTGAACTATCCAAGCATCTGGGGATGTCGTCGCAGGGGCTTTTTTGGTATGAAAAGGAGCGCTTAATAAGGCCTTCGAAGGAAAATGGGCGTCGAGTGTATTCCACAGACGATCTCTATCTTTTATCTCGCATTAGGTTTTATCGCCAGGCGGGATTCTCGCTTGAGCAAGCCGACGAAATGTTGAATCTTGATATCGACGACGTGGCAGCACGTCTTTACAACCAGGTCAAAACGATGCGGGAGACGTTGCGCAAAGAAGAGGCCCGCGTCGCCATTGTTGAGCAACGTGCCAACCTCATACAATCATTCAAGCAGCAAGAGGGGGTTTTTGCCTCGGTTGGTGTCGAACCGTTTTATTTCAAAGAGAGTTTTGTGCGATACGGGGAAAGCGAAACGATCGAAAAGTTTCCCATGAGAAAACACTGGGTGCAGGACATCCCTTTTGCTCAGTACGTATCGATTCTTGAGGATTCCCTGCATTCCCCCAATGTCGCGGGCGTAGTCGGCCTTGCTCTTCCTGAGTGCTACCTCGATTTCGCTTCGGCCGAAACGCGAGAGGAAATCGAGAGCGGCGTTGTTCGGCGCTATGCTCCCGAAAGCGCCCTTTATGGTCTTGTCGCGTCAGAGGCCGCATCCGATCAGGCTCTTGCTCTCAAAGTGGCGCAGTGCATTTCGGAACCCCTTGAAGGAAAAACCATAATGAAGCGTCCTATTCTGTCACGGCGGCAGAAAGATGGAGCGCTTGCTTATTGGGAGGTTTGGTTCTTTTAGGCGAGAGCCGAGAGACGCTCGGTAGAGAGCCCCTTTGATTACGGTGAAGCCAGAACGCTCCTTAGATATCTACCACACACGTGCGAACGTGAGGCACCAGACGCGCTCGGCACCGGCGCGACGGAGGGCGTCGGTAGCCTCGAAGAGGGTGGCGCCGGTGGTATACACGTCGTCTATCAGCAGTATGTGTGCAGGGACGGTGGCCCCGGGCAGCACCTCGAAACGGCCTTTGGTGTTCGACCAGCGCGCTTGGCGCGACAGCGTGCGCTGGTCGCGCGTGCGCGGCCGAACGAAGACGTTTGCGAGCGGCAGCTCGAGCTGGCTAGCCACCGTGCGTGCAAGCAGTTCGCCGTGGTCGAAACCGCGTCTCCTGCGTGCGGACGACGAAGCGGGCACGAAGGCGAGTGCGTTTGGATTCCAGGCAGGTGGGACGGCGCGCATCATAAGAAGGGCCATGGAATTTGCCAACCGTCGTTCTCCTTGGTCTTTGTAGGTGCGCACGATGCGGGCTGCTTGCTCGTCGAACACGACGGCGCTGGCGTTGCCGTCGTAGGGGAGGGTGGTGCGTCCGCTGCGGGCGAGCGAGACGGGGTTGCACTCGCTGCACTGCACGCTCCCGAACGGAGCGCCGCAGTGTGGGCAGGCGCGCCACCAGTCCACATAGGAAAGGCGGCGCAGACAGGGGACGCACAGTACGTCTCCTGGGGCATCACACACGGCGCAGCGCGTGGGCCAGAGCGTCTCGGCGAGGGATTCTGCCGCACCGGCGGCATAGGAGCGGATGATGTCGGTTGCAGTTGGCATACTGTCGATCTTAGCGCCGCAACCTTGCCGATCGACCGTAGGTAAGCCGTCAGCGGTTTTGCCGGATTAAGGCAGGCATTCGGCAAAACCGCCGGGTTGGATCAAGCGCCCATCAAGCAGTTTTCCATCAAAAGCCCGCGCTCTAATCGGCAGGTGAAGTCTCTCAACGAGGATGCCTTTTTGTTCTTAGTGCAGAATGTTGCGGGTTCCAGCAATTAGGCCGGTGCTGACGTTCGACGGCGCTCGCTCCTTTCCCGAAGATTCGGCATTTCTGCAATCATGCCGATTTGCGGGGGTTGCTTTCGGGGGTTTTCGCTATCTGGTACACTGAAGCGTACTTCTTCCGAGTCTGTAGTTGCGGGGGCAAAACCTGCTCCCTAGTCCATGGCAGATGCGGTCGAAAGGATCCACGTAAGCCGTACGGCCCGAGGCCGTGCGACGATCATGGCGTATCCTAGAAGTAAGTCGCACCGCCCGTCTACTGAATGCGGCATTCCGCCGCACGGGCGAGAGGTTACCAGGCGCAAGCTTGGTCCCGGTGCGCGAGTGTGGGGGCAAAGACTAGGTCAGTCGGAAGAAGTACTACGGAGAAATACGGCAAGATGGAGGCGTATCGGATATGAAGCGTTTTAAGGCGCTTGCATGCTGCTGCATGGCGGCTGCTTGTCTGGCAATGGTGCTGTCAGGATGCTCGTCGCAGCAAAGCTACACCCCTCCCGAGAAGTCCCCGACGGTGGCTACGCCGACTATCGGCAAAGACGGCACTTTGCGCGTGGGCGTGAACTCGGCATCCGCGCCGCTTGCCGGCATGCCTTCCTCGTCGTCAAAAATCGTCGGCATCGACGTGGATATCGCTGCGGCGTTGGCTGATAGCCTGGGGTTGAAACTGGAGATCGTCGATGTGGGTACCGACCCCGAAAGCGCTCTTAAGGAGCAGAAGGTCGATATCGTGATGGGTGCGAAGCAGTCCGACGACGAGGTGAAGTTCTGGAAATCGGCGCCCTATATCTCCACGGGAGTAGCCCTGTTCTCGACTTCGTCGAACACGACGGTTCCGACGAAGTCGTCGGTCCCTAAGATTGCGGCCCAGGTGTCTTCTACGAGCAGCTGGCAGGTTACGAACGAATACGGAGACGACTCCCTTGTGCCCGAGAACGATCTGAAGACCGCTTTCGTCGACCTTGCCGCGGGCACGGTGCAGTATGTGGCTGCCGATGCGATTATCGGCACGTATGCCGCCCATGGCGGTGGCTTCGACGCGAAGATCGTGGCGCTTATGCAGCAGCCCGGTGGGTACTGCATTGGCGTTTCCGATGCGAATGCGGAGCTCAAGCAGATCATATCCGATGCGGTTGCCTCGCTTTCGGGCGGCGGCATCGTCTCTGTTATCGAGGCGAAATGGCTGGGTGCACCGATCGAGGTGTCGGCAGTGCCGTTGACGGACGGTGCCAAGTCTACCAAGACCAATGCCAAGACCGACACTGCGCAAGGTGGCACGGCGGATGCTGCCAAGACAGACGACGGGAATGCGGACAACGCAACCGCCGCTACCGATGGGGCTGGCGAGAATGCGGTAGAACCGGGGAGTCGGGCCGCCTAGCTTTCCGCTCTGGCGCGCATTGCGATTGCGCACCGCTGCGATCTGCAACAAGAAATGCCCCGCCTCGAGCGAATCGAGGCGGGGCATTTGTTTGCGGTACGCCCGGCATGGGCGGCTGCTAGTTCAGGAAGTCCTCGAGGATCTCCTGCTCAGCCTCTTCTTCTGTCAATCCCAGCGTCATCAGCTTAATGATCTGGTCGCCGGCGATCTTGCCGATGGCGGCTTCGTGCACCAAGAGTGCATCTTCGTGGGCGGCCTCGATGCCGGGGATAGCCGTGACCTTGGCATGCCCCATGAGGATGGCGTCGCACTGCACGTGTCCGCGACAGGCCGCTTCGCCTATGACCAGCGGGTTGAACACCTGTTTGGAGTTGTCCTGCGCCACCGAGCGCGAGATGACCTGCACGCTTGAGTTGTCGCCCTTCAGCTCTACCCTCATGTTCGAGGTGGCCACCTGATCGTCGTGGGTGAGCAGCTTCTCGGTGAGCACGAGCTTCGCGCCCGCGCCCAGCTCGGCGTTCGTGTCGCGTACGGTGGACGACACGCCGCGCAGCTGCGTCAGCTCCATTTCACAGAACGCGTTTTCCGCCATGATGACGTTCGTCACAGGGTTCAAGATGCGCTCGCCGGTGCCAGAACCTTCGCCGTAGTGCTTCTCTACGTACTTTACGCGGCTGTTCTTGCCGCAGTGGAACGTGTGGATGCCGTCGTGCTCGGAAGCTTGGTGGCTCTCGTTGTGGATACCGCAGCCGGCAATGATGGTCACATCGCAATCGTCTTCGATGTAGAACGTGTTGTACACGACATCCTTTAGGCCGGCCTGTGTGACGATGACGGGAATATACACCGTCTCGCCCTTCGTGCCGGCTTTGATGGTGATGTCGATGCCGGGGTTGTCGGTCTTGGTGGCAATCTCGATATTCGCCGATGAGTGGCGCTCGACCAGCTGCCCATCCTTGCGGATATTGAAAGCGCCTTTCGGCATGCCATGGATGTTGGCGATCTCGGCGAGCAGTCCTTCATCGATAGGAGAAAGATCAACGGCCATTTACGGCCTCCTTTGCAAAGTCAAGAGCCTGCTGTTCGCGCGCACCTCCCGCAAGGGAAGGGCGGGCGAACAGCAGGCGCGCGGGGGTTAGCAGGTGGTGGCGATCTCGGTCAGGTGCAGCTCTGGCGGTTGGGTGAACGAGCAGCCGGGGATACCCTTTGCCACGAAGCCCAGTTTCGGCATGAGATCCTCAGGCGTGCCGGTTTCGGCTACTTTTCCGTTGCGCAAAAGCACGATCTCGTCGGCCAGCTGGATGATGCGTTCCTGATGCGAGATGATAACGATGGAGCGGCCGTCGCGCGCCTCGTGGATGCTGCGGAACGTCTCGGTCAGGCGGTCGAAACTCCACAGGTCGATGCCTGCCTCGGGTTCGTCGTAGATGGCCAGCATCGGGTCGCGCGCCAAGATCGTGGCGATCTCGATGCGCTTCACCTCTCCGCCGGACAGGTTCTTGTCCACCTCGCGCGTCAGGTAGTTGGCGGAGCACAGGCCCACACGGGCCAGGTACTCGTTGCACGACAGCATGGGCAGCTTGCGCCCGGCTGCTATGTCGAGCAACTTCTTCACTTTCATACCCTTGAAGCGGGCGGGCTGCTGGAAGCCGTAGCCGATGCCCTTTTTCGCGCGCTCGGAGATGGAAAGCGCCGTGATGTCCTCGCCGTTGAAGAATATCTGGCCCGAGGTGGGGTTCTCCACGCCCATGATCAGCTTCGCCAGCGTCGATTTGCCGCCACCGTTCGGCCCGGTGATCACGGTGAGGCGATCGTCGGGGATGGTGAGCGACAGCTCGTCGATGATACGTTTCGTTTCCTTCGAGCCGTCCGAAAGCGGTACTTCGAAGGTGAGGTTCTTCAGTTCCAGCATGGCGTAATGCTCGCTCTCTTACTCGTCAAATTGATACTACAGTACTACCATTAACGAACCGCAGTGTCAAGGCGCGCAACCCGGTGTGCATCGTACACGTAAAACGGCCGTCCGGAGAACGGCCGTTTTACGTTGGCAGCGGTGCGGTGCGGCAGGCAGGGTGTAGCGCCCTTCGTTCTCAACGACTATTCTAGCCTTAAATCGAAGCTACAGCAGCATGAATGCCCTATTTTATGCTGCACCTGCGCGCTACTCGCCCAGCAGGTCGATCACGTCGAAGCGGGTACGCGAAGCCTCGATGATATCCTTGCTCCCGAACGTGCAGTAGGCTCCCTCGGCCATCGCGCTTGCAAGGGGGGCAGCCAGTGCGCGTACGGCCGCCGCGTCGGCTCCGACTATCTCGCTGCGGGTCTGCTGGCGCGTCTCGGGCGTGCGCCCGGCGAAGAAGTCTCCGTCTTGGCGGCGGGCCTGCATGCGCGGCTTCGTCGGTGCGTCCAGGCTGGCGACGGTGCTTACCACGTAGCCTTCCATGGCATCGCGCTCGGGGTTGAATGCTGCAAGCCATGCAGACGCGTCGGCGAAGCGCTCGAGGGTTTCGTCTAGATGCGGGTCGCGGTAGGAGTAGAAGCGAAGGTTCCCGGTGCGCATCGCGCCGAATCCGGCACCGTACGCGCCGCCCTTCACGCGCACCTCGTTCCAGAGGAAGTCGTAGGAGAGGGCGCGTGCGGCTACCTGCCACACGCCGGTATAGGATGCGTCGAGCGCACGTCGATCGTAGCCCTGGGCGGCGTAGCATACGTCCGTCGACACGATGAACGCTTCGTTGCGCACGACAGGCGCGGGGACGTTCAAACGACGCTCACGCGAGGCATACCGCCCCGTTATCGCCCCGGCACTCCAGAAGCGGTCGTAATCCTCGCGCGTGCCAGTGAAGCTGATGGTGCAGCCGTTGTCTACGAACAGGCGCGACGCCAGGTCGGTCAGGCGCGCCGTCAGGTCGTCTGCCCGCTCGTCCCAGTGAGCCAGTAGGTCTTTCAGGAAGCGGTAGAAGTCCACGCCGCCCAGTTGCTCGCGTGCCACGCCGGCGGGCAGGTAGTAGGATGCTGCGCGCGCCATGGCAGCGCTGTGCCCGGCTGCTGCAAACCCCTGCTCCATACCGATGCGCCGCTGTTGCAGCACGTCTTTGATCTTGCCCGCATCCGAGAAGTCGGTAGTCAGCATGATCTCCAGCGGCAACGCGCAGGCGGCTTCCACGTTCTCGGTCAGCGCACTGGCGCTGACGACGAACTTGGGCGCAAGCTCGCCTGGGCCGTTCTCCTCCTCGTGGATTTCGGGGAAGAACGAGAGGTTTCCCAGCTGTCCGTTCACCAGGGTGTCGATCTCGGCAGCAGTGTGGGATGCGGTTCCCAGCTTGCCCAGCACCATGCCCAGCACGCTCACGTAAGGCAGTTCTTCGAACGAGATGCCCTCCAGGTTGAAGTAGCGGTACGTGTAGGCGATGCCATGCGTGGTGATGTCGTGGCGTAGGCAGGGCACGGGTGTTTCGGTGTCCAGGTCGTAGGCGGGCTCGGCAGGCGCATCTCCGATATCGGCTACCGACAGGCGTGGTAGCGTGGCCAGCGCCTCGGGTGTGTCGGGTTCGGTTTGCAGGCGGCGCAGGGCGGCTTCCTCGTCGGCGATGCGTGCAAAGTCATCCGGCGCCATGGTAGCTTCGGCCGCAGCAAGCCGTTCGGCCTCGTAAGCCTCTTCGTCGCCATCGGTGGGGCGTATCTCCACGAGCGCCTTGTGGCTGCTTTCGAGGAACACGTCCACCAACAGCCGCTCGAAGTAGCCCTGTCCCAGTTCCTTGCGCAGCAGGGCGAAGTCGTCCTCGTAGTGCAGGTACGAGGTGGCCAAGGCATCGTCGTAAAGCCAGCCCGCCAATGCCGTCATGGACAGCGCCACGCCGTCGGCCATGCCGAAGTCGCCCTCGCGCATGACGAATTCGGCGCGCGAGAGGGATGCCTCTACCAGGGTGCGGTCGATGCCGCAGGCGACCACCTCTCGTATTGCCGCCTCGAAGGTGCTGCGGAAGCGCTCGGCTACGTCCGGCTTCGCGCCGCGCAGCTGTACGACGACGAACGGCTGTAGCAGCGAATCGGCCAAGAAGGCCTGCACATCGTCGGCCAGATCGGCGTCGAGCAGCGCTCGCTTTACGGGAGCCTCGTTGCTGCCCATGAGGGCGTCCAGCACGATCTCTGTCGCCACGATGCGCGTGCGTTGGGCGGCGTCGCCGATGACGTAGCCCAATCCGACGCAGGCGTTCTCGGGTGCGGTGGCCATGGTCCTCACGGCATCGCGGGCGACAATCGGGGCTTGTGCGCGCAGCTCATGCGGCACGAGCGGTTCCTGGCTGCTTGCGGCCCGTTCTTGGTCGCGCGTGGCCTCCTCGGCGGCGACGGGGGAAAGGTAGCGTTCGTCCAGGAAGGCCAGCATGCGCTCTAGGTCCAGGTCGCCGTAAAGCGTGAGGTAGCTGTTGTCCAGACGGTAGTGGCGCGCGTGCTCCTCGAGGAACTGCTCGTAGGTAAGGTCGGGGATGGCACGCGGCATGCCGCCCGACTCAAAGCGATACGCCGTGTCGGGGAACAGCGCCGCTTGCAGCTCGTCGTAGAGCACCGAGTTCGGGTCGGACAGTGCCCCTTTCATCTCGTTGTACACCACGCCGTTGAGCGTGAGGCGCGCCGAGCCGTCCGCCGCCTCGGTGGCTACCACCGCGTCGCCCGCAACCGAATCGCCCTCGGCCGCCTCCACGTCGTCGGCCAGCTCGTAGTGCCACCCTTCCTGCTCGAAGATGGCGCGCTTGCCGTAGATGGCCGGGTGCAGCACGGCATCGAGGTACACGTCCGTCAGGTTCAGCAGATCTTGCTCGTTGGTGCTGGCTACCGGGTACATGGTCTTGTCGGGAAACGTCATGGCGTTCAAAAACGTCTGCATGGAGCTTTTCAGCAAGTCGACAAAGGGTTCTTTGACGGGGAACTTGTCCGAACCGCACAGCACCGAGTGCTCAAGGATATGGAACACGCCCGTGTCGTCGGCGGGGGGCGTTTTGAATGCAATGGAGAATGCCTTGTTCGCATCGTCGTTTTGCAAGTACAGCAGCTTGGCGCCACTCTTTTCATGGTGCAAGGTGTAAGCGGTGCCGTCGATTTCGGAAAGCGGTTCGCGCGTGTGCACGGTGAAACCGTGCAGGTGATCGTTCAGGGAAAGGTCCATGGCGGCATCCTCGTCTCGTAGGTAGGCATTTGCCCGATGGTTTCCTTCATTGTCGCACAAGGCGACAGGGAGGAAGGGCTGTTGCTCGATCCGTCCACTGCTTTCGCAGATAATCGTTGCTTAGCCGTGTGGCCCTTGTAGAGCAGAAAAGGAGGCCCCGTAAGGCCTCCTCGACAAAAATACGCAGTTTAGATGATCGCCGTTCCCGGGCCGCCTTCGTCGTAGCGATGGCAGGCGCACCAGTGGTTCGGCTTCACCTCGATCAGCGGGGGCATGGTCTCGTCGCAGCCGTCGACCTTCGCGAAGCACCGGCTGGCAAAACGGCAGCCGGGTGGCGGGTCGATGGGCGAGGGCACGTCGCCTTCCAAGATAATGCGCTCCTTCTTGGTGGCGGGGTCGACCGAGGGGATCGCCGAGAGCAATGCCTGCGTGTAGGGGCAGAGCGGATCGGCGTACAGCGATTTCTTCGGCGCGATCTCCATGAGCTTGCCCAAATACATGACACCTACGCGGTCGGACACGTGCTTTACGACGTTCAGGCCGTGGGCGATGAACAGGTAGGTCAGGCCGAACTGCTCTTTCAGCTCGTCGAGCAGGTTCAGGACCTGCGCCTGGATGGATACGTCCAGGGCGCTGACCGGCTCGTCGCACACGATGAGCTTGGGGTTCACCGCAAGGGCGCGGGCGATGCCGATGCGCTGGCGCTGTCCGCCCGAGAACTCGTGGGGGTAGCGGTTGCGCATGTAATTGGCCAGGCCGACGCGTTCCAGAAGCTCGTTCACGCGATCCTCGACCTGATCCTTAGGCAGAATGTTGTTCGTGATGATAGGCTCGGCGATGATGTCGCCGATGCGCATGCGCGGGTTCAGTGAAGCGTAGGGGTCTTGGAAGATCAGCTGGATGTCCTTGCAGTAGGTCTTCCGTTCCGCCGGCTTCATGGCCGTAAGATCCATGCCATCGAAGATGATCTTGCCCGAAGTGGGGCGCAGTAGGTTCACCAGCATCTTGCCGACCGTAGTTTTGCCGCAGCCCGATTCGCCGACCAGGCCGAATGCCTCGCCTTTGCGGATGTGGAAGCTTACGTCGTCGACGGCTTGCACATGCGAGGTGGCATGCCCGAAGAAGTTCGTCTCGGCGGTGAAGCGCTTTGTGAGATGCTGCACGTCGAGCAGGATATCCTGCTCGGGCGCGGACGTGCCGTCCGCGCCCTGAACGGTGTCGCTCATCGGTTCGCCTCCTCGATCTTGTCAATTTCGGCTTCGCGGACGTTCTCGGCTGCAAGCAGGGCTTCCGACACATGCATGGCGAGTGATGCCTCGGCATCGGCACGTGCCTCTGCCTCCGCCTCGGCGACTGCGTTGCCGCTGACAGCCTGCCCCTCGGCGTTCTCGTACAAGAAGCAGCGCACCTTGTGGTCGCCTATCTGCACCAGGTCGGGCACCTTGGTGCGGCAGATGTCCATGCAGGAATCGCAGCGGTCGGAGAAGTGACAGCCCGGGGGCATCTCGAGCGGGTTTGGCACGGCACCCTTGATCATGTACAGGCGCTCGGAGTCGTCGTCCTCTAGGCGGGGGATGGACTTCAGGAGGCCTAGGGTGTAGGGGTGCATGGGGTGGTCGAACAAGGAGCGCACATCGGCTTCTTCCACCACTTGGCCGCAGTACATGACGACGACGCGGTCGGCTGTCTCGGATACCACGCCCAAATCGTGCGTGATCAGCAGCACGGCCATGCCGGTTTCCTGGCGCAGGCGGCGCAACAGGTCCAGGATCTGAGCCTGGATGGTCACGTCGAGGGCCGTGGTGGGCTCGTCGGCGATGAGCAGCTTGGGATTGCAGGCCAGCGCCATGGCGATCATGACGCGTTGGCGCATGCCGCCCGACATCTGGTGCGGATAGTCGCGCACACGCTTTTCGGGGCTGGGGATACCCACTTTGCGCAGCATATCCACGGCGCGCGCCAGGGCATCTTTCTTGGAGATATTTTCGTGTGTGCGGATGGCCTCCGTGATTTGGTTGCCCACGCGGTATACGGGGTTCAGCGACGTCATGGGTTCCTGGAATATCATGGCCATGTCATTGCCGCGCAGGGCACGGTAGTCCTTTTCGGGCAGGGTCGCCAGATCCTTGCCCTCAAACACCATCTCGCCACCTGCTACATAACCAGGCTCGCCTAAAAGGCCCATAACCGACAGGCTGGTTACCGACTTGCCGGAACCCGACTCGCCGACGATGGCCAGGATCTCGCCCTCGTCGACCTCGAAACTCACGTCCTCGACGGCATGGACGACACCTTTTTTCATGGGGAAGTCCGTTGAGAGGTTTTTCACCGACAGCAACATGGGATCACCTCTTCCTTGCTTTGGGGTCCAGACCGTCGCGCACGCCGTCACCTAGCAGGTTGAAGGCAAGCACGGTCAGCGTGATAGCCAGGCCGGGGAAGATCATGAGCCAGGGTGCGCGGAACAGCTCGTTGCGGCCGCGGCCCAGCATGTCGCCCCACTCGGCATCAGGCGGTTGCACGCCCAGACCCAGGAAGCCCAGTGCCGCAGCGTCCAGGATGGCGGTGGAGATGCCCAGCGTCGCACGCACGATGATGGACGGCATGACGTTCGGCAGCACGTGCCGGAAGATTATCTTGAAGTTCGAGTCGCCCACGACGCGCGCGGCGGCCACGTAGTCGTTCTCCTTGATGGACAGGATCTCCGAGCGTACGATACGCGCATACTCGGGGATGGCTACCAGGCCGATGGCCACGATGGCCTTCTCGATGCCGGGGCCGAGCGCGGCCATGATGGCGATGGCCAAAAGGATAGAGGGGATGGCCAGCATCATGTCCATGATACGCATGATGACCGTGTCCAGTTTGCCGCCCTTGTAGCCGGCGATGGCGCCCAGGATAACGCCGGCGGAGAGCGATATGGCTACGGCGAGCAAGCCCACCGTCAGCGTGATCTGCGTTCCCACCAGCACGCGGCAGAAGATATCGCGACCCTGGATGTCGGTGCCGAACCAATGCGCGGCCGAAGGGCCTACCAGCGACTGCGACAGGTCTTGTGCGTACGGGTCGTAGGGCAAGACGCCCGGAGCCAGCTTCGTTACCACGGCGATCGTGGCAAGAATGAGAATGAAGATGCCGCTAATCAGCGATGCCTTGTTCGACACGATGCCCGCGAACACGTCTTTCCATATGCTTTCGTGTTTTTCTTTGACTGGCTGAGCAGCCAGTGTGGTGGCAGGCTCGGTTGCAAGCTGCTTGCTGTTGCTCATCGGTATCACCCCTCTTCCTTCGCACCGTACTTGATGCGCGGATCAAGGTAGGCGTATACGATATCGACGAGCAGGTTCATGACGACGAATATGACCGCCACTAAAAGCACAATGCCCTGCACGACCGGGAAGTCGCTCTTCAGTACGCAGTCGACGGCGAACTTGCCGATACCCGGCCATGCGAACACCGTCTCGGTCAAGAGCGCGCCGCCCAACAGGCTGCCGAACTGCAGGCCAATGACCGTGGATACGGGCAGCATGGCGTTTCGCAGCGCATGCTTGATGTTCACGGTGCCGTTCTTCAGGCCCTTCGCCCGTGCCGTGCGCACGTAGTCCTCGCTGAGCGTCTCGAGCATGCTCGAGCGGGTCATACGCGTGATGATGGCCATAGAATACAGCGAGAGGGCCAGCGTGGGCAGTATCAAGTGGATCAGCACGTCGCCCAATGCTGTCCAGTCGCCCCGGGCGATGGTGTCGATGATGAAGAACCCGGTGCCCCCGTTCGGTTGGAGCAAGGGCGACACGCGGCCGCTTGAGGGAAGCCAATGCAGGATGCCCGAGAACAGTAAGATCAGCAGGATGCCGGACCAGAAGATCGGCATGGACACACCCACCAAGGCTATGACCATGCTGACGTTGTCTGCGACCTTATTCTTCTTCACCGCCGCCAGCACGCCCAGCGATACACCCACGATCGTCGCCACGATGATGGCGCAGATGGCAAGCTCAGCTGTGGCCGGGAAGCGCGAGGCGATCTCGGCGGTCACCGGCTGGTGGGTGTAGTACGAGGTGCCCAGGTTGCCCTGCACCGCGCCTACGATGAAGTTGATGTACTGAAGCCAGATAGGATCGTCCAGCCCGTTGTCGGCGCGCCAAGCCGCCATCGCCTCGATAGTTGCGTGCTCGCCCAGAACCACCGGAGCCGGGTCCGGGGCCAACACGCGGGTGATGAGGAAGATGATGACCGTCACACCCAGCAAAACAGGAATCACCATAAGGATTCGTTTGAGGATGTATTTGAGCACAAAAGCTCCTTTCTTGCCATCCTGTTGCGAACAGGAACAAAGCCGGAGACCCGTGGTCCCCGGCTTTGAGCATGCTAAATCTTCATAGCATACATATCATCAGATCATTTATGACCGGATGACAGTGTAGCGCAAGTATGGCCCCTCGGCGGTGAGAAAACGACATGTGGACCTACTTGCGAAAAAGCCCGGCACTCCAGGTGGAGTGCCGGGCGGATGGCCTTATGCTTGCTTGGACACACCCTTGAAGAAGGCGACGCCCGTCGGGTGGTAGTAGAAGTCCTTGACCTTGGGGTTGATGCCCAGCAGGTTCTTGGAGTGGGAGATAAGCACCCACGGCTGCTTCTTGGCTACCATTTCCTCGCACTGCTTGTAGATGGCATCGCGCTCGGCGCCATCCGGCGTGGCAAGGCCTTCGGCGATGAGCTTCTTGTACTCTTCGTCCTGGAAGTGAGCCACGTTCATGGACCAGTTCGTGTCGGCCAGCAGGTTCATGAAGTTGTCCGGGTCGCCGTTGTCGCCGGTCCAGCCGTAGAAGCAGATGTCATAGGGATCGGTCTGCACCTTGGTCTTGTACGTGGTCCAGTCGTACTGGGTGATGGTCACGTCTACGCCGACGTTGGCCAGGTAACCCTGGATCATATTGGCCAGATCGGTGCCGCCCTTCTGGTTGTAAGGACGGGCGGTGGTGTAGGTGATGCACTTCAGCGACGTGATGCCCTTGGCGGCCAGTGCCTTCTTGGCGGCCTCGGGGTCGAAGGAGGTCTGCTTGATGTCCTTGTCGTAAGGTGCCATCCAGATAGGCATGACGGAGTTCGCCACGGTGGCGAAGTCGCCGTAGATGCTCTTGACCAGTTCCTCGACGTTGATCGCCTGGGCGACGGCCTTGCGAACCTCTTGGTCGGTGCAGGCACCCACCTCGGTGTTGAATGCCATGTAGTTGATGGTCATGCCGTCCTCGGAGAACAGCTCAAAACCGGCATCCGTGATCTGCGTGGCCGACGAGGGGTCGACGCTCGAGATGATGTCGCACTCGCCGTTCATGAGCGACGTGATGCGCGTATTGCCCTCGGTGATGATCTTGAACACGAGGTTCTTCGTCTTGGGAGCGTCGCCCCAGTAGTCCGGGTTGGCTTCCAGCGTGATGGAGGCGCCCTTCGTCCAGTTGACGAACTTGTAGGGGCCCGTGCCGATGGGCGGATCGATAGGCTGGCCGGCCGGAGCCGCCGCGGCAGCCTTGGGCGACACGATGGGGGAGGCAAGCGCCATAGCCAGGTTCTTCACGAGCGGGGCGGATGCCGCGCGCATGGTGATCTCCACCGTGGTGGGATCAAGGGCCTTGACGGTCTCTACGCCGCTGCCCGCATCCTTCTCGCCGAATACGAACGAAGCGTAGGGCATGTCGGAGTTGCGGTTGGGCTCGAGCTGGCGCTCGATGGAGGCAACCACGGCTTCGGCGTTGAAGTCGGTGCCGTCGTGGAACTTGATGCCCTTGTTCAGCTTGATGGTGTACTTGAGGCCGTCAGCCGAGATCTCGGGCAGGTCCACGGCCAGGCAGGGCGCAACCTTCGCGTCTTTTGCCCCATACTGGTACAGGCCCTCGTGGATGTTGGCAGAGACGATGGCGGACTCGCCGTCGTCGAAGTACGCCGGATCCAGTGCACGCGGGTCGGCTGTGAGGCTGTACGTGATGGTGTCGGCGGTGCCGCCTGCGGCAGGGCCGCCGTCGGTTTTAGCCGGTTCGCTGGTGCTGCCGTTGCCGCCGCAGCCTGCCAGGCTAACCAGGCCGAAACCTGCTGCCGACACGCCGAGCAACTCAACGAACTTGCGCCTGCTAAAGGTGAACTTCTCTTCCATGAACAGGATCTCCTTCCCTCAACCCCGGGTCGCCGGGGCCCTCCTTCGAGCTTGATGGCTCGTGCGTAGTCTACCATGGTGGACAAACTCACGCATTCCGTATACTTTAGTACAATAGAGCGTTGCGATGCCGGGGAAAAGGGGACGAAACGTACTTTTAATCTGCCGAATGCATCAAATCGTCCCTGAAAGGCACCGTTATCCGTTAATACCATAGGGCCGTCTATCGAGAGCTGTGCCAGACGACGTCGGCCGTGAACGGCAGGTATTCGTCGGTGCATCGACGATGGCGGTTCCATGAATGGGCACCTGCGGCGATGCCTGCAACGTCATAATTGTGCGCACTGGGATCGAGAAACGAAAGTCCGACAGGGGCTCGCGCGCGCTTTCCCGATGCGGGTGTCGGCGTGCTACTATGGCACCATGGCTTTATTCCGAGCAGAACATATCGCGGTATCTTACCTGCGCGACGGCGCGCAGGTGCCCGTGCTGGCAGACGAGGGTTTCTCGCTCGAGGCGGGGCACCTCTACGATCTGGTGGGGCCGTCCGGTGCGGGTAAGTCGACCATGCTCAGGGCATGCGCCCTCATGCTTGAGCGGCAGGCGGGCGAGTTGTACTTGGACGAGGTTCCCAGCTCGTCGTTCAAGCCTGTCGAGTGGCGCCGCCGTGTGTGCTTGGTGCCGCAAGAGCCCTCGCTGGTTCCCGGCAACGTGCGTGCCAACCTGGTGCTGCCCTGGACGCTGAAGGTGAACGCCGGCCGCAAGCAGCCTGCCGACGAAGTGCTGTCGCGCTTGCTCGCGTTGGCGGAGCTTCCCGACGTGGCCCTGACGCGCGATGTGTCCCAGCTTTCGGGCGGACAGGCGGCCCGGGTGGCGCTGCTGCGCGCATTCGCCACCGCGCCTGAGGTGCTGCTGCTCGACGAGGTGGACTCCGCCCTGGATGCCGAGTCGGCCTGCGCCGTGGGCCGTATGACCAAGGCGTTGGTGGGGCCGCGCATGACGTGCCTGCGCATTCGCCACCGTGCTCCGGACGGGTTTGCGGACGGTACTTATACGTTGCGGGCAGGCGAGCTGTCCTATACCGAAAATCCGCCTGGTTCTGAGGACCTCCCGTGCGCCCAGGGCTTCGACCCTGCCGCCTACGCCGCTTTGGACGCGTTGGGCGGGTATGCTGGCAGTGCGACAGGCGAGGGGGCTGCGGCAGAGAGGGTGCGCAGATGAGCGGCGGTGTGGTGGACATCGGCTACGTGGAACTGTTTGCGGCCAGTGCGCTGATGCTGGTGGCGGGCTTGGTTTCATGGAAGCTGGAGCTGGGGCAGACCAAGCGTATAGCCGTGTCGGCCGTGCGCGCCTTCGTTCAGCTGCTGGCGGCCGGCGTTGTGCTCATGTTCCTGTTCAAGTACCAGACGTGGTGGCTGGTGCTGCTGGCGTTGGGCATCATGGTGCTGGCGGCCACGCAGATTGCCACCGCGCGGGTCAAAAGCTCTATCAGGGGGCTTTGGCCGGCCGTGTTCGTGTCGCTGTTCGCCTCGTCGATGACGGTGGCGTTCGTCGTGGTGGAGGGCGTGATACATGCTGATCCCTGGTACAGCGCGCGCGAGCTCATACCCATTGCGGGTATGGTCATCGGCAACGCCATGTCGGCGACGGCGGTGGCGGTAGACCGCTTGTTTTCCGACCTGGATAGCCGGTCGGGAGAGATGTTTACCCTGGTGGCGCTCGGCGCGACGGCCAAAGAGGCGGCGTTTCCCTCGCTTAAGGCCGCTATCGGTGCGGGCATGACGCCTATCCTGGCATCTATGTCGGCAGCGGGTATCGTCACCATCCCCGGCATGATGTCGGGCCAGCTGTTGGCAGGGGCGGACCCGGTGTCGGCGGCGAAATACCAGATCGTAGTCATGCTCATGCTGTCGGCTGCCAACACGGTGGCCATCACGCTGGCGTGCTACCTTACCTATCGCAAGCGCTTCTCGCCGGATGGATATTATCTGGACAAGGGCATCCGCGGCTAGGCCGTCCTCTATAATCGTGTGCGACGTGAAAGGACGTATCGTGGCAGACGACAAGACGTTTTCCCATATTACGGTTTCGACCGACGACGAGGACGATTTCGTCATTCAAGCCGGTGCTCCTGCTGCGCCGCCGCGTACGGCGGCAGAAGAGCCGTGTCGGGAACAGACGCGTGCGCACGAGGATCTTGCAGAAAGCTCCGCGTCAGACGGCGATTCCCCGACGGCGAAGAAGCCGTCGCGTGCGGGTGATGGCGACTACCAGGAAACCACCCTCGAGGATTTGAAGGGCTCGTCCATGCCCGCTGCGCAAAAGGCGGTGTTGGTGGCTGCCCTGCTGTTGGTGGCCGTGTTCGTCGCCTATTATCTGTTCTTACGCTAAACGCGTTTTACTAACCTGTCAGGAAGGCCAAACGATGCCCAAACATGCTGCAAACACACCCTCCGACACTCCCTTAGATCCCGACCAGCGCACCGACGACGGTCGCGGTTGGACGGACGCCGACGACGGTCGTATCGGCCTGACCGAGGCGTTCTCTCCGATAAGAGACGACGGCTTCGCCCGTTCTGACGGCGGCGCATCGGACGGCTCCCGCGAAAATTCCATCGGCCTGACCGAGGCGTTCTCCCCGGTACCGTCGCGTGGTCCTGCGCATGCACCCGGTGCGGCGGAGGCTCCGGCCCATGCCGGCGGGCTTGGCTACGAAGGCGATAACGAGGGAGAGTATCCTGATGCCCTGGAAAGCCTGGAGCCGGTAGACCTGCCGCCCCTGCTGCTCGGCGACGACGAGCTTCCTTTGGAGCCCGAGCCGCCTGCCGGCCGTCACAGCAAGAAGGTCAAACCTCCTCTGCCACCGCATCAGCACAAGTCGCGCCGCATGCGCCGCATCCTTATCGTCGTTATCGTGCTGCTGGTGCTGCTTATCGGTGCCTTAGGCTTCCTCACCTACCTCCTGCTCAGCGACAGTCAGACGCTCGCGTCCCAGCAGACGCAGGCGCAGCAGAACGCCCAAGAGGTCGAGTCCATCAAGAAGGACGACACGAAGGACGCTTCTTCCGAGACGACGAAGAAGACCCAGGCTCCCAACTTGGCAACGCTTCTGGGCAAGACCCAAGACGAAGCGGTGGCCGCTCTCAAGCGCGGTGCAACGGTGACGCGGACGGAAGAGGTCAAGGAAGAGGGCAACCCCATCAAGAGTAAGGTGACGGTTGCGCTCACCGACGAGCCGGCCGACGCGCGTACGGGCACGCCGACTGTTTACCTGGGCCTGAACGAAGAGGGTAAGATCGTGCAAGCGGGCTATTCTGCCTCTACAGCAGCGCTTGGCTACGGATCGCTCAGCTTTGCCGATGCGGTGAAGAACGAGCATATCGTAGAAAAGACGCTGCAGGAAGCCGGGGTTAACGTAGTCGAGGGCGCGGCAGTGTTGCCGGCGGACAAGACCGTGTACTCCACCTACGACACCGATGGCACGACGTTGGTCAAGGAAAGCAGCTCGTTCTCCGGTTCGGTGGACGTCAACGGAGCGGCCCATGAGTGGTCGGCGGTACTCCGGTACGACTACACGACCGCGAACACGTCCGGAAACCTGGCCGACACCATCCGTATCATCTACATTTACCTCAACGCATAAAGAGCCGCCGGCATGGTGACCGGCGGTTTTACCGAGGGAAGGGGTTATCCGCATGATCGATCGGGAGACGTTAGGGCGCATGTTGGAAACCAGTGCGCGGCTTTTGCGGGAAAACGCCGATGTTCTCAGCGACATCGATGCGCGGTTCGGCGACGGGGATCATGGCATCACCATAACGAAGATCGCGAAGCTCGTGCAAGAACGGGCAGCGACCTGGGGCGACGTTTCGATCAAGGATTTTCTCGACGAGGTAGGGATGGGCGTCATGGCGGTGCGCGGCGGCTCGGCCGGTCCACTCTATGGCACGATGATCGGCGGCTTGGGCGTGCAGCTGGGCGAGGACGAAAACGAGCTTTCCGCTGATGCGGCCAAGCGCATGTTCGCCGGTTGCCTATCTGAGATGCGCGATATCACGACGGCCCAGGTGGGCGACAAGACCATGATGGATGCGCTTATCCCGGCCGTCGAGGCGGCTTTGGCATGCGATGCGGCAGCAGACGACGCCGCTGCCGTGTTCGCCGCAGCCGCCGCAGCCGCCGACGTGGGCGCTGCGGCCTCAGAGGGCTTTGCCTCGAAGTTCGGCCGTGCCCGCAGCTATGGCGACCAGACCATAGGCACTCCCGATGCGGGCGCCGTGTCCACGGCGTTGTTCTTGCGTGGGCTAGCGCAGGGTATCGCGTGCTGATTCGGCGATAGAATCCGCCCTTTACGTGGCGGGTTTTGTTCAGGCTGCCTGCAGTGTATCGCCGGCGGTTTTGGTGGGACCTCGAAGGTTGGACAGAAGGGCGAGGGTGCCTCGCCCGCTCCGGCGAAGCCGGAGAACCAGGTAAAGGAGCGCATGCCATGCAGATGAAGAAGTTCATCAACGATCCCGACAACATCACCGCCGAATTGCTCGAAGGCTTGGCGCTGGCCAACGCTGACATCATCGAGCTGGGCGATGACAATATGGTTGTCAACAAAGGCCTGGCAGCAGCCGACCGCGTGACCATCGTCACGCAAGGCGGCAGCGGGCACGAGCCGGCCATCGAGGGCTTTGTGGGCGAGGGCATGGTGGACATCGATGTGGTGGGCGACGTGTTTGCTGCTCCCGGCCCGCAGGCGTGCGTCGATGCCATCAAGCTGGCCGACAAGGGCAAAGGCGTGCTCTACATCGTGCTGAACCATGCAGGCGACATGCTCACGGGCAACCTGACCATGAAACAGGCCGCGAAGCAGGGCCTCAACGTGGTGAAGGTGGTCACGCAGGAGGACATCGCCAACGCGCCGCGCGAGAACTCCGACGACCGTCGCGGGCTGGTGGGCTGCATCCCCACCTACAAGATCGCCGGCGCTGCGGCCGCCGAGGGCAAGAGCCTCGAGGAAGTGGCCGCCGTCGCGCAGCGCTTCGCCGACAACATGGCCACGCTGGCCGTGGCCGTGCGCGGGGCCACGCACCCGCAGACCGGCACGCTTCTGGCGGAGTTGGGCGACGACGACATGGAAATAGGCATGGGCCAGCACGGCGAGGAGGGTGGCGGCCACCAGCCTATGAAGAGCGCCGACGAGACGGCCAAGATCATGGTGAACGCGTTGGTCGCCGATATCGGTATCGAGGCGGGCGGGCAGGTTATGCTCATCATCAACGGCTCGGGTGCTACGACGCTCATGGAACAGCTCATCGTGTACCGCGCCGCCGTGAAGGAGCTTGCAGCCAGGGATATTGCAGTAGTGGCGAACTTCGTGGGCGAGATGCTCACCGTGCAGGAGCAGGCCGGCTTCCAGATGTTCATGGCGCGCATGGACGACGAGCTGCTGCGTTTGTGGAACGCACCGTGCAACACACCGTATTTGAAGAAATAGCGGGTCCGCTGCGGTTACTGGGCGCGTTTCAGGGATAAGGCGTGTCTGGTTGCTGCCGTATGCGCCGCCGTTTTTGCGGTCGGAGCCTTGGCGGCGTTCGACGATGAAAGGGATGCCATGCTCGCATCTATGAGAACCGTGCTGGACTGGGCGGAGGAGCGCGGGTGCGCGGCTGCCGCGTTCGACACGCCCAACCTGGAGCTTTTGCTGGCGGCCATCGCTGCTGCCGAGGCGCGGGATGAGCCCGTGATCATCCAGCATGCGCAGCTGCACGAGAGCGAGACGTCCATCGACGTGATCGGGCCTATCATGGTCATGCGCGCCGAGGCGGCGAGCGTGCCCGTATGCGTCATGCTCGATCACGGCGAGGACTTGGACTACGTGCGCCGAGCGCTCGACCTGGGTTTCTCGGCCGTCATGATCGACGGCTCGCAGCTTCCCTACGAGGAGAACGCGGCTCTGACCATCTCGGCGGTGGAGTTGGCGCACGACTACGGTGCCGACATCGAGGCCGAACTCGGTTTCACCACTGGGCACGAGGGGCTCGAGCATGCCGACGATGATCGGGAAAACGTCTACACCGACCCGGACGACGCGGCGCGGTTCGTGGCCGACACGGGCATCGACGCTCTCGCCGCTAGCGTGGGTACGGTGCACGGGTTCTACGCGGCCGAGCCGAAGCTCGACTTCGCGCGCATCGCCGAGCTGCGGGGCCGCTGCGGCGTGCCGCTGGTCATGCACGGCGGAAGCGGTCTTTCGCGTGAGGACACGCGCGCGGCCATCGCGGCGGGCATCCGCAAGATCAACTATTTTAGCTACATGAGCAACGCCGGAGTGCGCGCGGTCGAGGCGCTCATCGCCGAGCAGCACCCGAAGTACTTCCATGCACTGGCAAACGCCGCGACCGAGGCCATGCAGGCCGACGCGGAAGCGGCAATGGACATGTTTTCGATGAGATAGGGAAGGATTCGCCATGACAGCAACCTATATGCATATCGGGATTCCCATCACGGAGAAGAAGCCGGGGATGACCTACAACGAGGCCATGAAATTCTGGGTGTCCGACGTGGACGACTACGACTACAAGGTGGAGTACCTCAAGTTCGAAGAGGGCACGCCGTTTCCCGAGGAGCTGCACCGCCGCTGGCATGTGGCGTACGCGGTGGACGACCTCGACCACTACGTCGACGATGCCGACCGCGTCATCTGCGGGCCCATGGATGCAGGCCCGGGCGTGCGGCTCGCGTTCGTGGAGAAGGACGGTGCCGTGATCGAACTGTACGAGGACAAGAACTAACCCCTCAATTGTACAAATGAGACTTCACCGATTCTTATCGGTCGTATCTTCCAGCAACACGGACTCAATTCCCAGCTGCCCCGATCGCGCGAGCGCGGTCGGGGTTTTTCGGTGTGCCACCCAGCGTCGCTGCGCGAGGGATTGAGGTACTCGCGCAGTTCCGTTCGGCTGTGAACCTCTAGGCTCGCCGCGCCGATTTCGGCTCCTTGGAGAAAGCTCCGTCGTGAGAGTTGCTTTGATTCCATGTGCTCATCCCCTTTTCTATCCTTGCTTATGCGATTTCTTCGCCGACGCCTGAAAGCGGGAAATCGCTTCGGGTGGCAACAGCATCAACGATCGCGCAGAAGGGGGGATCGCTCCC
>NZ_JAVWUP010000036.1:0-20560 GCF_036667095.1 Gordonibacter sp.
AAACTCGTCATCGCCAATGCGGTACACGCCTTCCCCAAACACCTCACGCAGACAACCTGCAATGCGGCGTAGCACCTTGTCGCCCGCAGGCCGTCCCTGCTCACGATTGATGAGTGTAAGGCGGTCTGCATCCACCAGGGCCATTCCGATGCTCTCAAAGCTACCTCGATCAAAATCTCGATGGAAGGCCGCACGCGAGCAGGCACACGTCAGCGAGTCGTTCCACGTTAGCTCTGCCACCTGCTTCTGCACTGCCTCGTGACGCATCCGAGCCGAAGTGAAACTCGCAAGCGCCAGAAGTGGCTTTTCAATAAGCTCCAAATGCTCACCGCGATACGGGTTATCTGCCCCCATATAACCGACGAATTCGCCGTCGATCTCCAAGGCAACCGCCATCAGAGATCGAATATCCTGACTTTTCAGCACCTCATATTCATCTTCACGATGCTCCCCGAGCAAGCACTCGATATCCTTGATAAACACCGCCCGACCATTCTTAAAATATTCAATCCATTGATCGACAAGCTTCACCGGCATGTTTTGCAGTGTCTCTCGCTGCGATAACACGCCCGGTCGACACCACTCGTAGGTGTTCGACATAAAAGCGCCGTCTATCTCGAAGATATAGGTGCGGTCGGCCTCGAGGAAGGTACCCAAAATGCGAATCGCCTCGTCGATAGAGCCCCTCAGATCGGACCCCCCTTCAAGAACCCGAATACAATCAAGCGCTGCAACACCTGCATCGCCAAGAAATCTGAACGACTCACTTTCACGCTGGCGCTCGGTCACGTCAAAAGCTACCTCTAAACGAGCCTCACCATCATTCCACTCAATAAGCTTATCGCGCAGTAAGTAATGCCTACCCGTAATGTTATTCGTAAACTCCCATTCGAAAAACGAATCGTACGACAACCGATCATTGGTGCAAAAAGGACAGGGCTCTTCACGGCCCTGCAACACGGCATAACAATAATGCGAACCATCAGCAGAATCAGCTCCGTAAGCCTCTTTTCCTGCCTGATTAATATAGAGAAGCTTATAGGTGACAGGATCGCTGATATAAATCAGCTCCGATAGCCCATCGAGCAGCGAATCCAGTACGTTCTGCACAGCCTCTCCTGTCTAAATACGATAAGAATCATCAGTTCAAAGCAGGTAATTTTTGAAAAGAAGTGCGAATCTTACCAATTTATCCATTATAGGAGACTTGCTTTTGCCTGTGCTAGAGGGTATTGATAAAGTTAATAAAGTTAAAGTTGAAGCCTCCCAAGATTCGTATTGGGAGGCTTCTTGAACAGCTTCTTGAACGGCAAAAAGAGAGCTTACTCTTCCACGCGAATAACACTGGGTTCTTCGCGCAGCACGTCATCGAGTTCGGCGATGTCGGCCAGCACGGCACGAACGCTTTTCTCGCGTGCGAGGTGGGTAACATAGGTGATATTCACCGTGTTGCCGTCCTGTTTGCCACGCTGCACTACCGAGTACACGCTCACGTTGTGGTTGGCGAACACCTGAGCCATAGCAGCGAGCACACCGGAGCGGTCGGCTACGGCAAAGCGGATGTAGTACTTCGTTTTCAGGTTGTCCATCGGCACCAAAGAAAGCTTGTCGGTGCAGGTGCACCCCACCAGCGGCCCGACACCCTGCTGTATATGGCGCGCAACCTCGAGCACGTCCCCCATGACAGCGCTCGCAGCCGGACCTGCACCGGCTCCTTCGCCGAAGAACATGGTCTCGCCTACGGCATCCCCCACCACATAGATGGCGTTGAACACCCCGTTCACGGTGGACAGTTGGTGGTTCAGGGGCAGCATGGTGGGATGCACGCGCACATCGACCCCCTCGTCGGTGCGGTGGGCGTGGGCAAGCAGCTTCACGCAGTAGCCCATGTCGCGCGCGGTGTCCAAGTCGAGCGGCGTGATGTTACGGATGCCCTCAGCATGCACGTCGCCGATGGTCACACGCGAGTTGAAGGCGATCGAGGCCAAAATGGCAATCTTGGCGGCGGCATCAAGGCCGTCTACGTCGGCTGTCGGATCGGCCTCGGCAAACCCCTTCGCCTGCGCCTCGGCCAATGCCTCGTCATACGCCAAACCATCCTCGGCCATACGCGTGAGCATGTAGTTCGTCGTGCCGTTCACAATGCCCATGACGGTATCGATACGGTTGGCGATAAGCGAATGCTTCAGCGGATCGATGATGGGAATGCCGCCGCCGACGCTGGCCTCGAAGGCAATTTCTTTGCCCATTTCGTCGGCCAAGCCCATGACCTCTTCGCCATGCGTTGCCATAAGCGCCTTGTTGGCCGTAACCACATTCTTCCCTGCGCGCAGCGCTCCGCACACCACATCGCGCGCCACCGTCGTACCGCCGATGAGCTCGATGACGATATCGATATCCGGATCGTCCAGGATATCCCGGTAATCCTGCGTGAACAGATCCTCCACGCCGTGCGTGATAGCCTGCTCGGGATTGCGCGAGCAGACGCGCACCAGCTCTACGTCAATGTCATAATGGCGCTTGAATCCCTCGGCGTGGTTCTTCAGGATGTCGATGCACCCGCCGCCGACCGTTCCGGTGCCTACGAGCCCCAGTTTAACCGCCATGCTAATCTCCTTCATCTCATAGGTTCAAATCGCGTCAGCGAGGGCATTGGACTGCTCCGCAGCGTCGAGCCGCCCCGCCGTCCAGGGACGGCGAAACGTCAGATATCGCGACTCATCAGGTCTTCGTATGTTTCGCGCCTCGTGGTTACGCGCGCCTGGCCATCCCGAACGAACACGATGGCAGGTCGCGGTTGTCCGTTGTAGTTGCTGGCCATAGTGTAGCAGTACGCGCCCGTGCCGAACACGGCCACAATATCGCCCAGATCGGGATGTTGCAAGGACATGTCGATGACCACCGCATCGCCGCTTTCGCAGTGCTTCCCGGCAATGGTGACGATCTCGGTGCGGGGCTGACCGGCCTTGTTGGCGATGGTCGGCTCGTAGTTGGCATGGTAGAGCGCCGTACGGATATTGTCGGACATACCGCCATCCACCGCCACGTACTTGCGAATACCCGGCAGCGTCTTCAGGATGCCCACAGTGTACAGCGTCACGCCCGCGTTCGCCACGATGCTGCGCCCCGGCTCGGTGACCAGGCGCGGCTCGGCAACGCCGTACGTGGCGCAGGCTTCGCGCACCGACGACGTGACGATTTCCGCGAACTCGTCGATAGAGGCCGGCTGGTCGTCGGCTGCATAGGCGATGCCCACGCCGCCACCCACGTCGAACTCTTCGATGACATAGCCGTACGTCTCCTTGATGCGCGCCATCAGCTCGATCATGATCTCGACGGCCTCAGGGTAGGAATGCAGTGCGAAAATCTGCGAGCCAATGTGGCAATGCAGGCCCGCCAGGCGCACGTTAGGTGCCGCCAGCACGTCCTTCACGCAGCTGAACGCGAAATCGTCGCGCATGTTGAAGCCGAACTTCGAGTCCTCGCAACCCGTGCGGATGTACTCGTGCGTGTCGGCCTCCACACCCGGCGTGATGCGCATGTACACGGCCTGCTCGATGCCCAGGTCGCCCGCAATCTCGGAAATACGCGCCAACTCTATGCGGCTGTCGATGACGATGCGGCCCACCCCCGCCTCCATGGCCTCGCGCAGCTCAAGGGGCGTCTTGTTGTTGCCGTGCACGAACACGCGCTCCAGAGGAAAGCCCGCGGCGCGGGCGATAGCCAGCTCACCGCCGCCCGACACGTCCAGGCAAAGCCCTTCCTCTTCCACGATACGCGCGGCCTCCTTGTTCAGAAACGCCTTGCTGGCGAAAGCCACGTCGGAGTTCTCATAACGGCTGCGGAACGCCGTCAGGTAGGTCTGCATGCGCGAGCGCATATCGGCCTCGTCCATGACGTACAACGCCGTGCCCTGCTCGCGGGCCAGCTCCACCATATCCACGCCGCCCACATACAGGTGGTCGTCGCGCACTTCGGCGGTCATCGGCAGCACCGCGCCCAGTTCCATCGTAGTGCGGCTGTCGGGCTGCTTGCTCGTATCTGCTGCGGGGAGAGCCATAGGTTTCCTTTCGTGCCTGCAGGGGAATTCGCCTAGTCTATCATCCCTCGTCGCATACGTGGATACCCACAAGGAAAATGAAGGAATCATCCATTGCCCCGAAGGGGACGAGATGACTCCCCTCGCTCCCTTCGGGGCAGGGCATTTCATGGAGCATGCCCTGCAGGGATGGGGAAACACCGTCTATCGCCTTGTGCTCAGTCATGCGCAATCCGAGTAACCGGCCTCTCTCAGCAGGCCGGCCTTAACGTCACGGCAATAAGCTGATCGCAAGTCCGTACAAGCGGTTACCCTCGCTCGCCCGCTCTTCTAAAGTGGCCGGTATACAAAACCAACCGCGCGCAGCTGCGCGCACAAGAAGAAAGGCGGCAGACATGGGAAAACTCAAGCGTTTCTGCATGATCGCATTCGTCGTCGCTGCCGTGTTGGGCATCGGCGTGCTGGCAGCCCTGTGGTTCGGCTGGCAACCGCTGCTTCCCACCATCAGCTGGCTTATGGGTATGGAGTGGTTCTTTGTCGTTGAGGCCGTTTTGCTGGGTATCACTGCACTCGGCCTGGTAATTCTGCTCGTTCGGGCCATCACCGCACCCGGCAGGGGCTCACAGCTCGAACTGCAACGTGGCGGCGGCAGTATCGCCATCACTCAAAACGCTATCCAGTCGACCGTGAAGCACGTGATCGACGGCCACACGGGCCTGACCGTCGACTACGTCAAAGTGCACATCACGCACAAGCGCACCCCGCGCATGTCCATCCATGCGAAGATCGATCCCGGTCGCAATGCTGAACTGGGAGAACTGGGCGCGAAACTGCAAGACGAGATCGGCGCGACGCTGGAAGCCTTCACCGGATACCCCGTGGAATCGGTTCGCATCACGTTTGCCGGCGATGCCGAGGTGGTGACGCCCGCCTTCACCCAAAAGGCGACAGAGTACACCCGCGACACGGATCGTCAGCATCATACGCAGCCGGTACCGGCCAGCGTCGTGAAGTAGGGAGCGCACCATGATTCAACCAACCATGAGGGCAAGACCCACCGCACGCCCCGCACCAGCACCTCCTCCCAACCCCCAGCCGATCCCGCCGGCACAGGACCCTGCGGTGCCGCTCGGCACTGCAACGAATACCCCGAACGGGACATCGAGCGAGCGAAGTACCTCTGCCGCCTTCAAACGTACGGCATCGGCATACCTTGCCCATCACGAGCGTGCGGTACTGTACGGCATCGTCGGTTTTGTCGCAGCCCTGCTTATTCTGATAATCGGCTTTTGGCCCACTTTGCTGCTTGCCGTCTTCGCTGCTGCAGGCATTGCCATTGGTGCCTATCGCGACGGCAACCTCAAAATACGATCAACGTTAAGACATCTTATCGACCTGATCAACTGACAGCTCCGTGCAAGCGCTTCCAACTCGAAGGCTCTACGCACGTGCCCCTTCGAGTCGATGCGCCGCACGTTGCCTTATACACGCAAAGCAATCCTGCATGAGAAAGGACCTATCATGACCCAAGCAACCATGGAAAGACCCTCGACAGCACCTGCCAACACCGATGCACCGATCGACCCCGCGGGCGCTCCCCTTCCCGCTATGCCGGCACCCGAACCGCGTTATCAGCTGATCATCGATGAAACCGTTGTCGAGAAGATATCCGCGAAAGCAACCCAGCACATCGACGGCATCATCGATATGAAAGGCAACCTGCTTGCACGCGTACAGGAAGGCCTCGGTGGCGATGCCCAGACGAAGGGTGTGGCGGCCGACGTCATCGACGACCACTATGTACGTATCGATCTAGACATCATCCTGGAGTACGGCAAGTCGGCCACCGAAGTGTTCGACAAGATCAAGGAGACCGTTGGCAAGGACATCGATAAAATGACCGGGCTGAACGTCGCCGAGATGACCGTCAACGTGGTCGATGTCATGAGCAAGGACGAGTACGCCAGCAGAAGCGGAAACATGGCTGACAACGGGCAAGGTGACGCCCCACGGCAAGTCTCCTAAGAAGCCTCGCTAGGCGAGCAGCGCTCCGCCCCAAGTCAGCCAAAGAGACGCTTTACAGGCCCTTGGCGTCGCGCAGGCTCGCAAGAACGCAAAGAACGCAAAGAACGCAAAGAACGGTAGCCAGCATGAACCGCACTCGCGAAGCACGGGCTTTTATTTTTCGGCTCGGCTTTGGGGTGCGGTTTGTCATGGCTGCCGCCGTTCGTTGCCCGATACGGCTATTCGGATCGAATCCGCCGTTGCTCTCCGTTTTGCCTTCCTGCGCCCTTCGTAAGGTAGAATAGCCAGAAGCAACCATCGAGTCGTCTGGAGGGCAAGCATGAACCAGCTCGATTACCTGGCATCGGAGTTCGCTTCTTTCGAAGAGAAGCCTTTCAACCCGGTAGATTCGATCGCGCTTTCGCAGTTCTGCATGGTGCGTGGCGAGGGCATCGCCCCGGCGCTGGACACCCGCAACGACTTCCTCGATGCGGACACCCGCATCGATAACCCTCTCTCTCCCCAGGGCGAGCCAGCGCACTTCACCGACGCGCTGCGCGCCGAGCTGTACGACACCATGTTCGAAGGATTCATCCCCGACCAGGTGAAGCAGAACATGATCGCGCTGGCAGCCAGCCCGCGCTTTCGGGACATGGTAGTGCGCGACTACCTGAGCCTGTTCGACATCGAGCGCCAGACGCAATTCGCAGCCATGACCTTCGTATACAAAGACCAGTTCGCCTATGTGGGATTTCGCGGCACCGACACATCGTTCACCGGCTGGCGGGAGGACTTCAACATGGCCTACGCCTCCCCTGTTCCCGCCCAAGCGCAAGCCGTGCAGTACCTGCAAGCCGTAGCACCCCACCTGCCCCAAAGAATCTACGTCGGCGGCCACTCGAAGGGCGGAAACCTTGCCGTCTATGCAGCCTTGCGTGCAAGCCTTGACGTGCAGCAGCGTATCGAGCTCGTATACAGCCACGACGGCCCGGGATTCAAAAAAGAGACGTTTGCGGAAACCGACTGGGCACAGCTCGAAGGGCGCATACACCGAACCGTACCGCAAGAATCCGTCGTGGGCATGTTCATGGATATGCAGGCACCCCTGCTCGTCGTGAAAAGCACTGGAAGCGGCATCATGCAGCACAGCCCCTTCACCTGGGAAGTGGAAGGCGGCGACTTCGTCTACCTTGACAAGCTGGTGGACAACGCCCTGTTTGCCGACGAGGTGCTGACCGAATGGCTAGGCTGCTACTCCGACGAAGAAGCGGCGCGATTGGTCGATGCGTTCTTCGAAGCCGTCGAGGCATCGGGCGCCCAGGATGCCAACGATTTTCTGAGTGGAGGGACGAAAGCTATCGCACTGCTGACTGAGGCCGCCAAGAACACGGGGGAAGGAAGCCGCAGCACGCTGATGTCGGCGTTTACCTCCTTGGCCGATGTGGCGGCACGCCGCTTCGGCCAAGACGTGGTAAGCAAACTCACGTCGCCCGAGTTGGGAGTCCTGATCAAGCCCCTCTCACCAAAATAGCGCGCTCAACACTCCAAGAACACGCCGCCCAGCGCATCGGTGCGCAGCGCCATCCGTACGCGCGGCACCAGTCTCTCCGCAAGCGCCTGCACGTAATCGCGCACGGGACCGTCGCTGCCATCGCACAGTCCCAGCGCGTCGCACGCCCGGGACGCCGCTTCGGACAGCAGCCTTCTTACTTGGGTCGCCGAGCAGCCCTGCAAGAGCAAAGCGATGCGCGAGCAATCTTCGGGACCGACGCGCAAGGCCCGAACCTCGCCTTCTGCCAAAGCGCATCCAACGGCATTCGTCGCCACCGGCTCGAACAAATTTACGATAAGCTCGCCATACTGGGGATGCACCGCATGCAGCACACTGCGGCAGCGCTCCAAATCGAAACATTGAAGGAAGTGGTTCTCCCCTATCAACCGCTCCAGATAGGTGTTTACGTAGCGAACCCCTTCCACCGCCTCGCTCACCGGATGGCAGAGCGGGTAGTCGATATCCGCCGGAATCTCGTGCGCAAAGAAGCGCGGCACGTAGCGGGCCTTGAAATTTCTGAGGCTTTCCAGCGTGTCCTTGAGCGCCACGCTTTCCAACAGGGGCGTGGTCAGGCACACTTCCTTCCAGAGCGTCTCGGTGCAGCCCACCTCGCGCTCGATGGCATGGAGGTTGCGCTCGTAGGCGACATCGAACCCCTCGGCGCAGATGGCCCGCATGACTGCGATATCCAGGTCGGCGGGATCGACCCCCAAAACGAAGCACGTCGATGACAGGAGCCTGTGGGCATCGTATTCGGGAAGCGAGCTGCTCTCCCCTAACGTGTAGAGCGACATCTGCTTGGCCAGCAGCTGCCACAACGAGGCTTGGAACACAGCTGGGATGGTATCCGCTGAGGTTGCTCCGTCAAGAGCCGCAGACGAAGGCATCGCAAGGCTTGCAGGAGATTCGGCAGAGGCCTCGCAGGCAGCTTTGTGGACAGCTTTGTGAGCAGCTTCGGCGACCACCTCGGCGGCGGCATCAGATGTCGGCCGGAAGGCATCGCTAGGCACAGCCCCAAGCCCTGCAGGGATGTCAGCCGAGGGATGACCCTTCGATGCGGCTTTCGCTGTCGAAGCCGACCCGGTAGAGTTCGCTGTAGCCGTCGTAGAAACCGGCGGCGTACTCGTTGCTGGGGCGCTCCCCCTGCTCCTCGTCGTACACGCGGCTGAGTTCGTCGCGAACGTATTTCTCTTCTCCGTCATGAGCCTCCTCTTCGTCGAAATAACCCTGCTGAGTTTGCTCGTCATAGTCGCCCGCCTGCTCACAGGCGGCATACGCACGCAAGGTAGCCAGTGGCACGCCGTCGAGCGCGTCCGTGGACCCTGCCACCTCGTGATCGAATGCGTAGCGCAGAGCTTCCACGAGGTCGTCGTCGGGCAGGGGCTCACCTGCTTCGGCATCTTCCTTGCGTCGATAGAACGTATCCTGCACGTCGGCTATTGTATCCTCGTAGTTATCCTGAGACACATAGGGCGAACTGCAAAAGCCGAGCACTATCTCGCGCAGCACGCCACGTCCGAACTCCACGCGCCCTGTTGCGCGCAACGCCGTATAGCGCCGCTCCACCAGCTCTTGCATTTGGTCCTGCGTCAGACTCAGTCCATACTGCGCCATCGCCTGATTGCAGACGGCCAACTCTTCCGTTGCGCCTGCCCTTTGCAGCCGCATCATGCTGTTCACCATGTTCAATTCCATGCGCATCACCTCGAAGAAGTATATATACACCCCTGAGCGCGCAATTACACGACTCGATTTTTTAGGCGTTTTGTGATATTATTTTCCCTGTTGAATAAGGGAGAAACCACCGTTTCTCCCTTATTTTAGTTTGGGAGCCAGCTACTGAAAGTCTCCTAAAGGCCACCGAAGCCTCTTTTATTCATGAGGCCACATCGTCAAAATTCTTCAGACTCGGTCGCATTTAGCTGCGCCGTCCGCCCTACCCCCGTCGCTTCGATTATCTCGCTGAAAAGCCGGGGTGATTCTTGCTCGCTCGGCCCTTTGATAACGGACTTGCCAGTTTGCGTCTCTATCTCGCGACGGGCGTTTCCCGCAATAGAGCCGCCGCGCTTCGCAACGTTCCTGTTCTCGTAGAATGTCTCGGGTTCTTTCGCCTTGGACAGCTCCACAGTGCTCGCTTCAGCCAGCATGTTCAGCACCAACTCGAGCGTACCCATACTGTCGCGCAGGTTCTCGTTAGTCAAACGCTTGTAATCTTTGTAGCGGCGCGTCGTCATACCCGACCACGCTTTCGATATCTCATCAGTAAGGATTGCGAACTCGGTGCCTTTCGCAGCTCCCCGCAGGAGCCGCTCATCGGTCAGCTCCTTGCGTACCGAGATGGATTGCAAGCGCTGATTGACCCATTCAGCGCTGTACCCCTTCATAAGATACGTTTCGAGTGCACGACCTATCGAAAGTTCAGGATCGATTGTTTCCTCGATGCGTTCTGCTCCAACTTGGGCTAGCCAGAGTTTGAACGGCTCCGCTTTGGGAGAAGGGATGGACTGGATGATACGCAGAATACCTTGCGTGGTTGCCGTGTCGGTCGAACGCATTTTGCCGTCGGCTGCTTTCATTTTCAAACGTACACAATTTGTGTACGTTTGATTTCCCTCGTCCTTCATGCGCGCTTTGACCATATTCCAATAGTTGCGCGGGTTACTGCTCTCCGACAGCACCGCCACCACGTCCACCACCGAGAAATACCACGCTTCCTCAGCCTCGTTCCATAAGGCGCGAATACGTGAGTCTTCGAACATTTTGAGAGATTGAATGGGTACCATGGCCACCTCCTTGCGTCCGTGGCGTCTTGGACTGGAGGTGCTTTGACCGAGCACAACGCCGATGTTCTTTAATGACGTCATTGTAGCACATAGGAGGGAACATTTGTACTTAAAATGCTGTTCGATTAAGGGTATTTTCAGAGTCGTTCAATTTACATACGGGAGCCGTCGTCACACGCCGTTAAACACAACGTCCGACTTGTCTCACCGCGCGATCAGGGGTCCGACAGTGCCATAGTTGGAAAGTGGCGTTTCGAACACACGAATCGTCTTCAAAGCAGCTATCACTCTATTGAACGAACATCGCCGGGTTAGAGAAGTCTATAAGTTCCCTGATATATGTTCAGACCATCCTAAGTCGCGGCGCATGGTTAAAGCGTACAAAAGGTGGGGGAGCAACCGGATCGCCACTCCCCCACCTTTTCCAAACAGAGCAGGCTACCTCACTGCTCTTTGCTTCGCTCGTCAGCGCTAACCTTCGCCTCTAACCTGCGAAGTACCCCACGCCGCCCTCGAACAGGGGCTGGTACAAATCGCCGGGGACGTTCTGGAACACACCCGGGGTCACGCCGCGCTCGGTGTGGCCCATCTTGCCGTAGATGCGGCCGTCAGGGCTCGTGATACCCTCGATGGCCCAGGCGGAGCCATTGGGGTTCACCGACAAGTCCATGGACGGCATGCCACGCTCGTCCACGTACTGCGTGGCAATCTGACCCGCAGCCTTCATCTGTTCGAGCAGCTCCGACGAGGCCACAAAGCGACCTTCGCCGTGGCTTACCGCCACGGTATGTACGTCGCCCACCTCGCAGCGTGAAAGCCACGGCGACAGGCTGGAAGCCACGCGCGTACGCACCAGTCGGCTCTGGTGGCGACCGATGCTGTTGAAGGTGAGCGTGGGGCATTCTTCATCCATGGGGCGAATATCACCGTACGGCACCAGGCCCAGCTTCACCAGTGCCTGGAAGCCATTGCAAATACCCAGCATGAGGCCGTCGCGGTTGAACAGCAGATCACGCACCGCCTCGGTAACGGCAGGGGAGCGGAAGAACGCCGTGATGAACTTGGCCGAGCCGTCCGGCTCGTCACCGCCGGAGAAACCGCCTGGCAGCATGATAATCTGGCTGTTGCGGATGGCCCTGACCAACGCCTCCGTGCTCTCGACCACCTTTTCAGGCGTGAGGTTGTTCACGATGAACGTCTCGGCCAACGCCCCTGCGCGCTCGAATGCGCGGGCAGAGTCGTACTCGCAGTTATTGCCGGGGAACACCGGGATGATCACGCGCGGGCGCGCAACAGTGCCGTTGTAGACCAGCGGCAAGGTGTCGGCGTAGCTCACTACCTCCACCGCCTCGCCTGCACTGCGATACGGGAACACCGGCTCCAGCTTGCCTTCCCACGCCTCTTGCAGTTGCGCGAGGTCGATCACTTCGCCCGCGGCAGCAAACGTATAGGCATCCGTCGTCTCGCCGACTTCGTCCACGCATACCGCCTCGCTTGCAGTCGGCAGCTCGACGCAGGCGGCCAACTCCACCAGGAAGCTGCCATACGCGGGGGCAAACAGCTCCTCGCCCGTCACGCCATCGGCCAGCTTCACGCCAATGCCGTTACCCACACACATCTTAAACAGGGCTTCCGCCGTACCGCCGTAGCCCGGCGTGGAAACCGCGAGTGCGCATTCATCGCCGATCAGACGCTCGACCAGGCCTATTGCCTCCAGCAGCCCCACAGCGTCCGGCATCTCGCCCTCATAACCCGCAGGCGCAATGCGCACGATACGGCTACCCGCTTGCTTGAACTCGGGTGAAGTCGCGCGACCGACAGTGCCCACGGCCGTGGCAAACGAAACCAACGTGGGCGGCACGTCCAGCTTCTCGAAGCTGCCGCTCATGGAGTCCTTGCCGCCAATGGAACCCACGCCTAGGTCGATCTGCGCCATAAGCGCACCCAGCACGGCAGCCACCGGCTTGCCCCAACGCTCGGGCTCGTCGCGCAAGCGCTCGAAGTATTCCTGGAACGTCAAGTACATGTCCTGACGCACGAACCCGGCAGCCGCCAGCTTCGCCACGCTCTCCACTACAGCCAGGTAAGAGCCGGTGAACTGGTTGGCTTCGGTAAGGTAGGGGTTGAACCCCCAGGCCATACCACTGCACGTAGTGGTCTCGCCGAACACCGGCAACTTAGCCACCATAGCCATACTGGGCGTGAGCTGGTGCTTGCCACCGAACGGCATAAGCACCGTCGCCGCACCGATAGTAGAGTCGAAACGCTCGGACAGACCCTTGTTCGAACACACGTTGATATCAGTGACCAGCGCCTCCATGCGCTCGGCCAAGGTGGCACCCGGCCAGGTGCGTTCATAGCTGCCGCCGCAAGCCACGCGCACGCCCTGGTGCTTCGGCGCGCCGTTGCTGGCGAGGAAGTCGCGGCTCACGTCTACGATGGTCGTATCGTTCCAGACCATGCGCACACGCGCCTCTTCGGTAACCTGGGCGATAGGGGTTGCTTCCAAGTTCTCCTCGCCCGCAAGCGCCAAGAACGTCTCAACATCCTCAGGCGCCAACGCGACGGCCATGCGCTCCTGGCTCTCGGAAATGGCAAGCTCGGTGCCGTCCAGACCATCGTACTTCTTAGGCACCTTGTTCAAGTCGATGAACAGGCCGTCTGCCAACTCTCCCACCGCTACCGATACGCCACCGGCACCGAAGTCGTTGCAGCGCTTGATAAGACGGCATGCGTCGCCGCGGCGGAACAGGCGCTGGATCTTGCGCTCGACCGGCGCGTTGCCCTTCTGCACTTCCGCACCGCAGCTTTCAAGCGAATCCATATTATGCGCTTTGGAGGACCCCGTCGCGCCGCCGATACCATCGCGGCCGGTACGGCCGCCCAAAAGCACGATCACGTCGCCCGGCGCCGGCGTCTCGCGACGCACATGCTCGGCCGGTGTCGCACCCACCACCGCACCGATCTCCATGCGCTTGGCCGCATAGCCAGGGTGGTACAGCTCGTTTACCTGGCCGGTTGCCAAGCCGATCTGGTTGCCGTAGGACGAATAGCCCGCGGCAGCCGTCGTGACCAGCTTGCGCTGCGGCAGCTTGCCGGGCAGCGTCTCGGACACCGGAGCCAGCGGATCGGCGGCACCGGTCACCCGCATAGCCTGGTACACATAGCTGCGGCCCGAAAGCGGGTCGCGGATGGCACCGCCCACACACGTGGCCGCGCCGCCGAACGGCTCAATCTCGGTGGGATGGTTGTGCGTCTCGTTCTTGAACAGGTAGAGCCAATCCTGCTCCTCGCCGTCCACGTCAACTTTCACCTTAACCGTACAGGCGTTGATCTCCTCGGACTCGTCGAGCCCGTCCAAGATACCCTTCGCCTTCAAATAACGGGCGCCGATAGTGCCCATGTCCATCAAGCATATCGGCTTCTCGTCCCGGCCTAGTTCGTGGCGCATCTCCAAATACTTCTCGTAGGCAGCGCTCACCGCCCCGTCATCGATCCGTACATCGTCCAGCACGGTACCGAACGTGGTATGCCGGCAGTGATCCGACCAGTAGGTGTCGATCATCTTGATCTCGGTGATGGTGGGATTGCGACCCTCTTCGGCAAAGTACTTCTGGCAGAACATGATGTCCGCCAGATCCATGGCCAACCCGCGCTCGGCTATGAATGCCGCCAGCCCCGCTTCGTCCAAAGCGAGGAACCCGTCGATGGTTTCCACCATGGCAGGAACCGGCTGCTCCATCTTCAGGGTCAGGCGCCCTTCAAGCGATGCCTCGCGCGCTTCGACGGGGTTGATAACATAATGCTTGATAGCTTCGATATCGCCCTCGGTCAGAGCACCTTCGAGCAGGTACACTTTCGCACTGCGCACGTCGGGACGCTCGCCCTGGCTGATCAGCTGAATGCACTCGCTCGCCGAGTCGGCACGCTGGTCGAACTGGCCGGGCAGGTACTCCACGGCGAACACGTAGGCGCCCTTGGCATCGGGCAAGGCCGACGTGGCGAGGTCGGACTGAGGCTCGCTGAACACCGTCGGCACACACTCTGCGAACAGCCGGTCCTCGATGCCCTCCGCATCATAGCGGTTCACCAGGCGCAAGCCCTCCAGCCGGTCGATGCCCAGAATATCGCGCAACTCATGCGCAAGCTGTCGAGCCTCAACATCGAAACCGGGCTTCTTCTCCACGTAGACACGGGAAACCATGCTCATCCTACCTTTCTTGCATACGATGATGCTCACGCCTCAAAGCGAAAAGCGCCCCGGCACGTATCTTGAAAGATGCCCGGGCGCTTCTATTCCTTACCCTCAACTATTTGGCCGGCTTGGCCTCTTCGGCAGTTTTGTCCTCTTTTGCCGCCTGCTTCTCGGCCTTAGCTTCCTGAGCCTTGTTCAGGCGAAAACCGCTCCCGAACAAACTGCGCTTCTTTGGCTTCTCAGCTTCGCCCGACGCTGCCTTCTCGGCTGCCTCAAGCTCGGCTGCCTTCTGCTCAGCTTTCTGCTGCTTCTCCAGCGCACGCTGCTCTTTGCTCTTGCTGTTTTCCATCTCTTCTTGATAGGCGCGACGCACTTTGCGGATCTTCGAGAAGTCCACGTACAGGGCGCCGATAATGCACACGTAGGCCAAGCCCAAGACGATGTAGCTTGCCATCTCGGGAAGCCATGCACGGCCGAGGAACGACAACGCCGTAAAGACGATGGCGGCGATGAGCAGGCCCCACCAGATCTTGCGCAGCTTCTTGTACTCAGCCGTAGGAGGATTGTAGTACTTGCGGTCAAGCTGCGTCTGCTTGGCACGCTCGGTTTTCTGCACCGCCTTTTTCTGCTGCTTCGTCTTCACCGTCGGCTCCATGCGCACCGACGAGGCAGCCTTTGTCTTAGGCTTCGCCGACGCGGCGCTCTTGCGCGTCTGGCCCTTATGCTCGTCAGTCTGGTAGCGGTCGTTCATGGGGTTGCGTTGTGACATAGCGTGTTACTCCTCATAGGTTAGTGCTTTTCAAATCTCACAGGCCCAGCCAAATCCCGCAGATCCAGCCAAGCAAATCCCGCAGGTTCCGTCAGGCAAACCTCACCGGTCCACCAAAGTCAGCGAGAGGCGTTGAGGTGCCCGAGATTGGCATGTTTCGCCTGCCGCGCCGCGCGAAGCGCAAGTCCCTTTAGGGAAGCGTGCTTTTGCACGTGAGGGTAAGCGAAAAAGTGCCAAGATCGGGTGCCTCGACGCCTCGCAGCGTCGGGTGCTTCCGGTTGCCGTCAGGCAACCGGAACGAAAAGCTTGCCGGTAATCTTCTCGTACGCCTGGATGTACTTCTCGCTGGTCTTATCGATGACCTCTTGCGGCAAGCGCGGGGGGTTGCCCTGGCGGTCCCAGTTGGCAGACAGCCAATCGCGCACAAATTGCTTGTCGAAGCTCGGCTGGTCCTTGCCCTCGGCATACTCGTCGCCCGGCCAAAAGCGCGACGAATCGGGAGTCAGCACTTCGTCGGCCAAGATAATCGTGCCGTTCAGCCTACCGAATTCGAACTTGGTGTCGGCGATGACGATACCCTGTTTTTCCGCATGGTCGCGCGCCGTGGTGTACACCTTCAGCGACAGGTCGCGCAGCTGAGCGGCATCATCCTCACCGATGATCTGAGCCAGACGCTCGAAGCTGATATTTTCGTCATGGTCGCCGATCTCGGCTTTGGTGGAAGGCGTGAAGATAGGCTCCGGCAGCTTCGACGAGTTCACCAACCCCGCCGGCAGATCGATTCCGCATACCGTGCCCTGCTTCTCGTATTCCTTCAAGCCGCTGCCGGCCAGGTAGCCGCGCACGATGCATTCGGTCGGGAACATATCGGCTTTCTTCACCAGCATGAAACGACCGCGCAGATAGTCGGCATAAGGTTTGAACTGCTCGGGCAGGTCGTCCACGTCGGCCGAGATCAGGTGGTTCTCGACCACCCCTTCCAGCAGTTCGAACCAGAAGCACGACAGCTGCGTGAGCACCGCGCCCTTGTGCGGAATCTCGTCTTCGAGAATGTAGTCGAAGGCCGATATACGATCGGTCGCAACCAGCAGCAGCCGGTCGCCCAGATCGTACAAATCGCGCACTTTGCCTTGCGCATCGGGCTTGATGTCGATTCCGCTCATGGTTGGCACGTGTCCTTTCCTCAAATGCGCTGCCCGTTCGTTTCCGTCGTGCAGTGCCCATTGTATGCGCTCCATTATGGCGCAGTTTCGTTACTTTCGTCCCTTCGGGCGCGACTTTTGCTGCTTTTCTTTCGGAGCTTTCGTCGTGCGTTGCGTTTTCTGCTGGCGCAGCTTCAAGTTCTTCGCCTCGTCGTACAACGGGATGTTGATGGTAAAGCAGGCGCCCTCGTCCCTTTGGCCTTCCACCTTCACCCAGCCGCCGTGGCGGTCGACGATCTCCTTCACCACAGCCAAGCCGATGCCCAAGCCGCCGCTTTCGCGGTTGCGACCTGCATCCGCGCGCCAGAAACGCGAGAACACCATCTTCGTCTCTTCGGGCGACAAGCCGATGCCGGTGTCACGCACGGCGATAGAAGCCATGAGGTCGCCACGGCGTACGCTGACGGACACGCGGCCGCCTTCGGGAGTATAGCGCACGGCGTTGGAGATGAGGTTGGCCGTGGCCTGGCGGATCATGTCCGCATCGCCCAGCACGAGCACGCCGTCATCCGCCGCGTATTCCAACGTCAAACCCGAGTCGGCCACGAACGCGTCGTGCGTGGCGATAATGCCGGCGATAAGCTGGCCGACATCTACCACTTCCTCCTTCATGGGCGTGGACCGGCTTTCCAAACGGGAAAGTTTCAGCAGTGAATCGACCAAGCGGCTGAGACGCTGCACTTCGGAGTTCACTGTCTCCAGATGCTCGGCATCGGCCTCGAACACACCGTCGACCATGGCCTCGACCGTGGACTGGATGGCCATAAGCGGCGTGCGCAGCTCATGCGCCACGTCAGTCGTAAGGCGCCGCTCCAACTCGCGGTCCTTCTCCACTGAGTCGGCCATGGCATCGAACGTCTCGCCCAACCGTGCGATCTCGTCCTCGCCATGCAGGTCGGTACGTGCCGACAAGTCGCCTTCCTTGATGGCCTTCGCCGTCGTGGTCATGCGGTTGATGGGGCGCACGAGGTTGCGTGCGAACAAAAAGCCGATACACGATGCCAAGAGGATGGCCATAGCCGCAGCGAAGAGCATAGCCTGATAGGATTTGTTGCGGAACTCTTCGTCGCTGGTACGCAGCAGCGTATCGGAGCCGAGAACGTACACGCTCACCGAACCGACCACTTTGTCCACGTCGGTGTCCTTATCGGTCACGACGATATTGGCCGTCTCCATGTTGGTGTCGTTTTTCTGCGGCGCAAGCGAAGGGATGTTGTTGCCCAGGAGATTTTGGTTGGCCGCGCCCTCGTGAGCGTCCTCAACCGCCACTTGGGTGGAATCGAACACGATCTCGCGTATGCCGCCGGCCCCGTTGGTGGCCACCTGCACGCCGATACCCGGCGTAACGCTCACCACGTATTCGGCGGGTGCCAGCGTCTGGGCGTCGAACGCCCCTATTTTCTCATAATTAGTCGCAATGTTGTCGGCAGTTTTTTTCGCCAGCGACTCCATATTCGCTCGCGTATATGTTTGAAAGTGCTGCTCCCACACGAAGGAAACCACGCCGATGGCCACAAGAGCCGTCATGGCCGCGATAAACGCGAACGCGGCCGTTACCCGCGTGGTGTACGAGAAATTGCCCCAGCCCGACCGCGTGTGGCTGCGCGCACCCGTCTCGTCCGCCCCCGTCCGGCCGATGGGCCCGGTCGTCGAGTCTTGCACGCTGCATTCCTCCTGCATGGTCTGTGCGTTTGCGCTGGAAGCGCGCACGCGTGTTTACTGCTGGACTTTAGTCGGGTCTTCGAAGCGATAACCTACGCCGTGAACCGTATGCAGCCATTTCGGGCTACGCGGGTTGTCGCCGATCTTGGCGCGCAGGTTCTTCACATGGGAATCGATAGTGCGCTCGTAGCCCTCGAAGTCGTAGCCGAGCACCTTCTCCACCAGCTCCATGCGCGAGTACACGCGACCCGGATAGCGGGACAGCGTGGTAAGCAGCTTGAACTCGCTGGCAGTAAGGTCGATCTCCTCGCCGTTCACCAGCACCTTATGGCCGGATACGTCGATGGTAAGCTCGCCGAACTCCAGCACTTCGCGCTGCGGCTCGGAATCGGCATGCACGCGGCGCAACAGCGCACGGGCACGGGCCACCAGCTCGCGGGGGCTGAACGGTTTCACCAGGTAATCGTCGGCACCCAGCTCCAAGCCGATGATGCGGTCCTCCACCTCGCCTTTTGCCGTCAGCATGATAATGGGCACATCCGAGTTGTCGCGGATGGCGCGGCATACGCGCTCGCCCGGCACGCGGGGCAGCATAAGGTCAAGAATAACCAAGTCAAAGTGATGCTTCGAGAACTCCTCAAGCGCCTCCTGGCCATCGCCCACGGCGGTCACCCAGTAGTTCTCGCGCTCAAGATAAGCCGTCACCGCATCGCGGATAGCCTTTTCGTCCTCAACCAGCAGTATACGTCGCGTCTCGTTGCTCATGTGTACCACCTCAAGTCGTCGCCGGCTCGGTCCGACCGGACGCTTTCGTATCTGCATCCCACTCGCCGAGCGTTCAGGTCGTGTTTGCGTTTATTGTAGCAATTCCCCTTGTAGCCGCTGTAACCTGTGCGGGAAATGACACAATATCCACCATGGTAACCCGCCGATCAACACATGCTAACCACGCAAAGCCCACCAGCACCACCAGGCGCAGCGCTCAGCGGCGCACGGCTGCGCAGGGCAGCGCCCATTCCCGCAGCACCTCAAACGGCTCTGGCGGCATCCACATTCCCACGTCCAACGGAGAGCTGCTTTTGACCCGCCGTCATTTTTTGTTCGGCGCCTTAGGAGTAGGCGCACTTGCCGCCATCGGCGGCGGTGCTTCGGTGATTATCAAGAAGAAACAGGACGAAGCTGCAAGCGCCGTGACGGTGCTCGAAGTACCTTCTACGTCTATGACCACACTGAAGACGCCCGACGGAAGCGGGTTGTTTACCCTGATCGAGGATACGGGAATCCGCATGGGCACCACCGGGCGCTTCGAGCTTCCCTACGGGACGCTGGTCTGGGCAAACGACGATACCGTGGCCGCCTGCCTGCTGCCCACCGCAGAAGCCAAGCCGCTCACACAAGTAGGCCTACTCTCGCTTGGCAGCGGGAACTTGTCCACGGTGCTGGAAAAGGCAATCGGACAGGACGAGGGCTTCGATATCTACGACGTGCGCGCTTCGGCATCGGGCCTGGTGTGGACCGAGGCAGACATCTTCGACGGCATATGGCGCGTGTACACGGCAAGCACGGACGGAGCGATGATCGGCGAGGCTCATCTCGTAGACGAGGGAGACGCCCTTTGGGAGATGCCCTCCATCGCCGCCGTGGGCAAGTTCGCCTTCTGGCAAGTGATGCCGAAGGCAGACGGCGATATGAGCGCCGAGGATTCGCTGGTCAAACGCACAACCATGTCGTCGGGAAGCAGCGAAGTCGTCTACACGTCGCACGGGCGCCTCTGCACGCCTCCTTACGCGCTGGCCGACTCGGTAGTCATCACGCCACGCGCGGAAACCACCGGGACGTACTACCAACTCACGCATTTGGATGCCGCATCGGGCGAAGTGCTGGACACCATGGTGCTGCCACGCGCCATGAAGCCTTTGGAGGCAGGCTACGGCGATACCGGCTTCTCGTTCTCGTTCGACGCCATCTACAACTATGGCGACGGCATCTCGAATTTGGGAACCTACACGCCCACAACGCGCGTAACGGACGGCGACTACAGCGGAGCGCCCTGGTTTTGCTTCAACCGCGCGCCTTCGGCTCCGCCGGCTTGGTGCGGCAAGTACTTTATGGTGAAATCCAGCCGCACCGTATGCGGCATCGATCTGAACACGAACGAGTATTTTGCCTTGCAGCCCGACAACGGGGCCGACGACTACGGCGAGTACCTGGCTTCTACAGGATCGGGCGATTCGATCGTGACGTACGCCAACATCGACGACAAGCCTATCGGCGGGGACGCGAAGAAATACTGCCTAGTACGCACCTGGACGCCGCTCGCTTAAGGGATCTGTCCGTTGGTTCTGCCTTCGGAG
>NZ_JAVWUP010000037.1:0-19648 GCF_036667095.1 Gordonibacter sp.
GCTTTCGGCAAGATGTGCCGCTTTGTGTGACCATCGATGCTTGAGTACCACGCGATCGTCGGTCTATGCGATTGCCGGGGGACGTGGAGCGCTCGCTGGCTACACTTTCCCCTTCACCATGGAAAGCGAGATCTTGCCGCGCTCTTTGTCGATGCCGGCAACCCAGACCGTTACGGTGTCGCCCACGGCGACCACTTCGCTGGGGTGTTTAACGAAGCGGTCGGAGAGTTTCGATACGTGCACGAGGCCGTCCTGCTTGACGCCGACGTCCACGAAGGCGCCGAAGTCTACGACGTTGCGCACGGTGCCGGTGAGCTCCATGCCGGGGGCCAGGTCGTCGAAATCGCGCACGCCTTTGCTGAACACGACCTCGGGAGCGTCGTCGCGCGGGTCGCGGCCGGGCTTTTCCAGCTCGGCGATGATGTCGCGCAACGTGGGCAGGCCCACGCTCAGCTCCGCCGCCAACGCGGAAACGTCGCCGACGCGCTGCGCGATGTCGGATATGCCGCCATGCGCCAACGCCTCGGGTTTCACGCTCGCACGCTTCAGCACCGCTTTGGCGGCGGCGTAGCTTTCGGGGTGGACGCTCGTGGCATCAAGCGGGTTGTCGCCGCCTGCTATGCGCAGGAAGCCGGCGCAGTTCAGGAAGGCTTTGTCGCCTAGTTTCGCCACCTTTTTGAGCTGGCGGCGGTTGGTGAACGCGCCGTGCTCCTCGCGGTAAGCCACGATGTTCTTCGCCACGGCGGCGCTGATGCCCGACACGTAGCCCAGCAGGCTGGCGCTTGCCGTGTTGAGGTCGACTCCCACGCGGTTGACGACGCTTTCCACTACGCCGGCGAGTGCGTGCGCGAGCGCCGTTTGATTGAGGTCGTGCTGGTATTGTCCGACACCGATGGCCTGGGGCGGTATCTTCACCAGCTCAGCCAGCGGATCTTGCAGGCGTCGACCCAAACTCATGGCGCCGCGCGTGGTCACGTCGAGGTCGGGGTATTCCTCGCTTGCCAGCTTGGATGCCGAGTACACCGAGGCGCCGGCTTCGTTCACGATGGTGTAGTGGAGGGGCGCGTCGGTTTTGGCGATGAGGTCGGCCACCACCTCCTCGGTCTCGCGGCTGCCCGTGCCGTTGCCGATGACGATGACGTTGGCGCGGTGGCGCTTGATGTATTCGGCCAGCTTGTGCTGCGTGCCTTCGATGTCCGAGCGCGGCGGCGTGGGGTAGACGGTGGTGTAGTCCAGCAGTTTTCCGTACTCGTCGAGCACGGCTACCTTGCAGCCGGTGCGATAGCCCGGGTCGAGCGCGATCACGCGCGCGCCCCTGACAGGGCGCTGCTGGAGCAGGTTCTCGGTGTTCTTGGCGAACACGCGGATGGCGTCCGTTTCCGCCCGCTCGGTGAGCTCGGCGCGCATTTCGCGGTCGAGCGAGGGCGCGATCAGGCGCTTGTAGCTGTCGGCCACTGCTTCTTTCAGTACGGAGGTGAAGGGGCTTGGGCTTCTGAGCACGCGGTTTTCAAGCTGTGCGACGGCTACGTTCGCATCCACCTGCACTTTGACCTTGAGCTTCTTCTCCTTTTCGCCTCGGTTGATGGCGAGGATGCGGTGGTTGGGTATTTTCGCGAGAGACTCCGAGAAGTCGTAATACGTTTCGTACACGGTCTTTTCGCCGGCATCGACCGCTTCGACGCCGACAGCGCTGCTTCTTTTGGTGAAGGCGCGTAGGCAGGCGGTGTGTTCGGCGTCGTCGGCGATGATCTCCGCCACGATGTCTTGCGCGCCCCGCAACGCCGCTTCAGCGGTGTCGTAGCCAGCAGGGACGTTCACGAGGCCCGCGGCAAGAGCCAGGGGGTCCTTGTCGCTGCGCCCCTGAGCTAGGATGAGCAGAGCGAGCGGCTCCAGCCCTGCCTCGCGGGCTTTCGAGGCGCGGGTGGCGCGCTTTTTCTTGTAGGGTTTGTACAGGTCCTCGACGCGCTGCATGATGGTGGCCGCTTCGATTTTTGCTTGTAGCTCGGGCGTGAGCTTGCCCTGCTCGTCGATGGAATGCAACACCTCGGCTTTGCGCGCTTCGAGGTTGCGCAGGTAGGCAAGCCGCTCGTCGAAGTCGCGCAAGGTGGCATCGTCCATACCGCCGGTTGCTTCCTTGCGGTAGCGGGCGATGAAGGGGATAGTGTTTCCTTGGTCGACGAGGTCGATGACGGCGGCAACTTGGGCGGAGGTAAGGTTGAGCTCTTTGGCGATGAGGTTTTTGATGTTCGTCATAATATCCTGTTTTTGGTTTCGATACGTTGTCTGATGCAAGTGTTGCAGAAAAACGAGGGGTTATGTCCAACTATCTTCCAGTTTTTGAAACTCCTCGAGCAAGGCGCGTCTGTTTTTGTAAGATTCTCTCATACGACTCATGAGCGCAGTTGCCTTGTCCACTCCGAACAGCGTGCGATATTTCTGTAAAATACTGCAGGTTTCGCGGTAGATTTCGCGTCCCGAGGTGCGCTTAAGTTTTTGCTCGATAATACCTCGCATCAATTCTTCGGCTTCGTTCGGATAGGCGGAGCCGACCAAGCGATAGAGCCCGAGAATGCGTGGGGGGTCGACCTGGCAGTAGCGCAGTGCCGGTTCGGCCAGGTTTTCTTGGGTCACGATATCGGTGAGCAGGCTTGAGGGGTGTTTCCCTTCAATAATGCTATCCAAGAGGATAGCGCGCTCCTGGGGCCAGTGGCTGTCGGTCAAGAGCTTAAACTTCTCGAGGTCGATGTGCTTGTCCGCGAAAGAATTTTCGCAAAGGCGTTTGCGATAGAGGAGCAGCAGCGCATCGCGGTCTTGCTCTGCTTCGAGCAGGGCTTCCATATAGGTAGCGTACCCATGGGGAAAAATATCACGTGGCATAGAAACGCCAGGTCTTCCTTCTCCTAAAGGAATGGTTTTGGAGCCTTTTCCGTTACTTGGTTGATTCCATCCAAGGCGTCGTTCCAGTAACGTGCGTGCGGTGCTCAAGTCATGTTGAAGAAAAGCTTGCCGGATGCGAGGCTGTAGGAAGAAACTTGAGAGTTCATGGGTTTTTTCAAACTGCCGGGACTCCTTTTTGAAACCTCCCTCGACGAGGAGCTGGTAATGGAGTCCCACGCAGCCTTCTTGCGTGTAGGATCCTTCTTCCTCGGTCTCGACGAGGCGCAGGAGCTCTTCGTATTCTATTCTCGAATAGGCAAGGTCGGCTGCAATTCTGAGAAGATCGCTGCGTGTGATCCAGCCGGCGATGGCACCAATACGCGTCGTTTCGATAAGAGCGCACAAGACAAACGAGCGGAGCGTTGTGGACCCTTTTGCAGCAAGGTACTCGCAGCGCTCCTCGAGTATTGCGAGCGCTTCGTAGATTGCCTCGTATTCGCCGCTATCGCCTTCGTGGTGACATTCAAGGCTCCTTGCTAAAGGATCAAGTGCGGCGAGCGCGATGAGGGCGCCTTGTGCAGGATCTGTGCAGGTTTTAGCGTTGAGAAGCACGGAAGCGACAGCCTCGAGGTCGATATCGTCGTCCGCGAAATCGCCGTACCGGTCATATCTGAAATCAAAAGCTTCAGGATCGACCAGCGCCTCGCTAAGGATTCTTGAGGCCCGGTCAATTGAGAGCGGCTCGATAGGATCGGCTCCTTGAGCGCGCTGCGCCTGCCGCATTGCCTCATTAAAGCTGTAATCGTCAAAAAGCAGCGAGTCGCCGTCGCCTTTGCCTTTGCGGTATGAGCTGCTTTCTGTGGGTTGGTCGTTTTCGGTTTCGCTTTGCTGCATCAGGAACGCCATAACGGTATCGTAGATGTTATGAGGGAAGGGGTGCTCCTGGGCGTCGGCGGGCTTCGATTCGTCTCGAGTCTGAAGGTTCTCGCTGCATTGCCTGGTTGAAGCGGCACGTAGATCCTTGACGGCTAGCTCGACCGCTGCCGCATGTTTGCACCACCCCTCATAGGGGCAGGTGCATGCAGCCGAAACTACCCGATCGCCTTTGAAGCGTATGTCCACATCGTATTGCACGGTCCCGTCCACGACGGCATGGTAGAGGTTCGGTGCCAATTCTTCCACGCTGCCAACGTTGCCCCGCTGGTAGTACTCGCGTCCTCGTGCAGCAACAAGCGGGCTGAAATCTGCTGTCATGGGTTAACCTTTCGTAAGGCGTGCTGATGGGGGTGCAATATGACTTGGCCGGCCTGAGAACTGCCAAGGCACAGGGTTCGGGCGCAAGCTGATTCTGAGGGACGCATCGACGCAGCTTCAGTTACTCGGCTATCTGCTTCCAGTCGCTCCAGCGCGCCAGTCGGTTGTTGGCTCTGCGGAGGACGAAGCGCTCGAACCCCTGGTTTTCTCCCCAGGCGGCCAAGTGGTCGTGTTCTTCGTCCGATTCATCGTCTCTCACGCGTAAGAAATGTGCAAATCCCCCTTCACCGCCCACGTCTTCCGGGGGCGCATCTCCATTACCGCTCCAGCAGATAGGTCGATCTTGATGGATTTTTTCGCCTTGGTTAAGCAGTTCGATGGTGATTTCCCATCCATCGCCATAGTCGTACGAATAGAGGGTCGTTCGCGTGGCGGGAAAGAAGTCGTCGAGATAGGTTTTTGTTGAATCGCGCCAGATACTCTCGGGCTCGTCTTCGTCATAAAAAAGGAAGTCTGCCCGAGGGTCCTCCCCTGTCTCGTAGTGGGGGTGCGCGATGTATTGGGGTTCGCCGTGAGAGACCAGCTCAAAATTATAAAGATGATAATTCATCCAGTTGAGGCACGCCTGAATCATGGTATGGAAATCTTCGAAGGAGGTATGCTTTGGAACGAGCAGGTCGCGCGAGCAGCTGAGCTCTTCAAAGTTGAATGCGAGGTGAAACCGGAACGACGGAACCTCATCGCTAGGGCTATCAAGAGTGATGCCGTATTGTTCGAGCAGCTCTTCTGCGCGCTGTACGCCCTCGTCGGTGAGGGTGACCGATTTTGAGCGGTTTGATCCGAAAAGATACCCTTGATCGTCTAGGTCATCGAGGGTATCGAAATCGTATCCTTTCCACGCTTTGCGAATGAGGAAACCACTGGTTTTCTCGGAGAAAGAAGTCAGGTGCAGCATCATCAAGGTGAGGTCTTCGACGGCGGCGTGCTTATCCATGAGGCATCCTTTCGTGAGCGTGCGCTTTGCGCCTTGCTGTAGTGGCTGTGGTGCTTTATTGATGCAGGTCAACTTGGGGAAATCATAGGGTTTCGCTTGCTGTCGTGTCCTTGCCGCGAGATCCATTGGTGCTCTGAGCGAATCTCCCCTACCGCACATAGATTCGTTGCGAGTGCGATAGGTTTCCTGCGCAACGAAAGGGGTACCTGGATAACAACGAAAGTTTAGCCCACACGAGCGAAGATTGCACTTGTTGTATTGTATTGGTTCCGAAGCGCGGACGCAAAAGGCTCTACGGGAACGGTGGAAAGGTTGTCCTCGGTTGTCCTCTTGGCAATCTGACAGACGCGAGGGTTTGGTGGAGAGTGTTGCCGCCGGGGGAGCGCTCTCGGATGCTGGGGGCATGTCAAGCGCATGAAAAGCGAGGAGGAGCTTTGCGTTATGCGCCGATTATCCTGATTCCTATCGACATTGTGAAAAAATCGGCAAAGTCGGGATATCTTATTCGCATGCGCGATGATGAGTCCCAAGTGAATGCTTCGCTTGTCGAAATACTTCGAAGTGGGCAGGGCATAGCGATTGATGGCTTAGACCCGCTTTCTCATGACGAAGCGGGGGTGGATGCACGACTTGTCTTTGATTGCGCTTCATTTATAAGGAGGCGCACGGTAATGGCGAACGCGCGGGAAGCAGAAGTGCATGAACATTCAGATATTCGGAACGAAGAAGAGCTTTGACACGAAGAAGGCGCAGCGCTACTTCCAAGAGCGTCGTGTGAAGTTCCAGTTCATCGACTTGAAGGAAAAGGGGATGAGCAAAGGTGAGCTTGAGTCGGTGGGTCGTGTGGTGGGCGGCATCGACAAGCTGATCGACCCCAAGGCCAAAGATGGGGACACGGTGGCCCTGCTGGCGTACTTGTCGTCGGACCAGAAGTTCGACAAGCTGCTGGAAAACCAGCAGGTTTTGGTCGAGCCGGTGGTGCGCAACGGGAAGCAAGCTACGGTGGGTTATGCGCCCGAGGTGTGGAAGACGTGGGAATAGGGTGAGCGCAATTTCGTTGTTTTGCCGGCATGCGGGTCATTGCCTGTATGCGGTTGTGGCAGGGAGAATGCGGTGAAAAGATTCTTCCCTCTGCGGCTGTTGTTCCTGCTTCCCGGAATCGGCGCGTTGTTGGTGACGCTGTATGCGCAAGGCAATCCTGATTGGACGGAGCAGGTGTACAGCCGCATGGTGTATCCGGTGCTGTCCACAGCGGTGGGGTTCTTGCCGTCGCTCGTGAGATTTTCGGTGGCCGAGTGGTGGGTGGCGCTGTTTCTGCTGTTCTGCTTTTGGTATGTCGTCCATTGCATCCGCCGCATCGTGGTGGGCAGAGGTGTGCTATCTCGCAAGGCACCCGAGGCATCCGGCAACCTCGGGCGCGGCGTGATCTTGTATCGCAGCGTGGTGGGAGCGCTTGCGATAGCCAGCATGCTGTATTTTGCGTTCACTACTCTGTGTGGGCTGAACTATTACCGGCATACGTTCACGTCGTACACAGGTTACGGGGTGGAGCAGTCTAGCGTGGAAGAGCTGGAGCAGCTTTGCGTGTCGCTCGCCGGCGGGTTGAATCAGACAAGAGAGCGGCTTGGGCAAGATGTCGACCTCGCCGCATTCGATCGAGAGGATTTCGACCAGTGCGCACAGGACTCCGTGTCGGCGATTCGGACGCTGGCTGAGCAGTACCCCGTGCTGGAGAGGCCGCTTTACTCCGAGCCCAAGCCGGTGGCACTGTCGGGATTGATGTCGGATGCGGGCATCGCGGGGATATTCTTCCCCTTCACCATGGAATCCAATGTCAACGATGACATACCGCTATTCACCATCCCCTCGACCATGACCCATGAGCTGGCGCATCAGTGCGGGTTCATGCGTGAGGACGAAGCGAACTTCATAGCCTATCTTGCCTGCAAACAAGCAGACGATCCACTCGCGCGCTACAGCGGACAATATTTGGCGTTCGTCCATTCCGTTTCCGCCTTGAGGAAGGTTGACTCGGAGGCGGCGTCGGGCGTGCTGTCTGGTTTGTCTTTGACGGTGCAGTACGACATGGCCGAGAACGATCGGTTTTGGGATGAGCATGAAGGAGCGATCACCGAGATATCCAATGCTGCCAACGATACGTATCTGAAGGCGAACAGCCAGGCGGACGGCGTGTCGAGTTACGGCAGAATGGTGGATTTGCTGTTGGCGGAGCAGCGCGCATCATCTGCTGGCTCGTCGCGGGGTGAGGGCTAGAGCGCTCTCTTCGGATGATGTTGTTGAGGGGCGATCCTTCGGTACCTGCGGTATACTGATCTCTGACCTGCGATTTGATACCGGAAGTTGTCATGCGATCCTCGAAAAAGAAGCCGCAAGTTGGTTGTGGGAAGATCACCGCGCCTGCAGTATAGACGCTGTCGACGAACGGGTTTCTTGAAAAGGCGCTGCCGCTGCTCAACCGCGCGGGCTGCGAACGTGCCGCGAAGTTAATGCATACGCGCAAACGGGGTTTGCTACGTGGGCGAACGTATGCAGTGAAAAGGACGATTCCATGAGCTTCCGCGATAATATGCGGCACCTGCGCGCAACGCGCAACATGACCCAAGAGCAGCTGGCGATGCTACTGGGCGTGAGCCGCCAATCCGTGTCCAAGTGGGAGGCGGAGCGCGCCTACCCGGAAATGGACAAGCTGATTAGGATGTGCGCGCTGTTCGAGTGCACGCTTGACGAGTTGGTGATGGGAGATTTGACGGACCTTCCCGCAAACAAGGCGGCGAGCATGCCCTCGGGCAAGGCTTTGCAAGATGTGACGGGATATGATCAGGCGATGCGTGCTTCTGCTTGGAAGCTGTCTTTGGGCGTGGCACTGGCATTGGTGGGAGCGGCATGGGCGCTTCTCTTGTCGAGTCCTGCATTGGTGCCGGTTGACGAGGTGCGCAACTCTGCCAGCGTGCTGGTGTTCATCGGCATTGCCGTTGGGTTGGGGTTCGTTCTTCCTGCAGCGCTTGCGCGCCGTGCGTTTCGCCGGGCTCACCCGTTTGTGGACGATTTCTATACCGACGAGCAAAAGGACCAAGCACGCGCCATTATGTCGAAGAGCCTGGTCATAGGCCTTGGGCTGTTCATGGTAGGAGCGGCCGCAGCCGTGATGTTGCAGGCGGATGCGTGGCTTGCCGGCGGAGCCTTCTTCATGCTTGCCGCGGGCGGCGTGTTCGTTGTCGTGCGCGGATGCCTGCTTGGATCGCGATGCAATCTGAAAACCTACAACGATAAATCGCTGCTGGTCATGAGCGAGGATCAGGTTGACGCTCTGGACGATGAAGCGCTTCGGGCCCGGGCTCGCAAAATGAGGCGAGAGAACAGCATCTACGGGATTGTTTTGGGTCTGTCGACGGCCGTGGGCTTGGTGCTCCTGTTCATTCCGGCGTTGGGCGCGCAGCGGTGGTTCTGGCTGGCGTGGGTGATCGGCGGTATCCTGTGCGGCGTGATCGGAGGCATCCGCTCCGTTCGAGGCGACGAGTAGGCAAGTGTTACCTTTGGGATTACCGCGCAGGCTCGTGGGGTCGTGGGGTCGTCGGGTCGTCGGGTCGTAAGTTCGCAGACTCGCAGACTCGCAGACTCGTAGGCTCGAGCGACTGTTCCCCGCAACTATCCAATTTGAGACAAGGCGAAAAACGCACCTTTAGGAGCAAGCTTTCGCATATCCGACCCCGTAATCGAGGGTTTGGCTTCGCGCACCCGTGGTCAAGTTCCGTCACCGCAATTTTTAAGGAGAGCATATGAATGCAACGATTGTTGCGCAAGGAATAGAGAAGTCGTTCAGCGCAGGACGCGGACGGGCCCGGCGCACGACCGACGTGCTGAAGGGTATTAGCCTGCGCGTCGAGGCGGGCGAGATGGTAAGCATCGTGGGGCCGAGCGGTTCGGGCAAGTCGACGCTGCTGTACTGCTTGTCCGGTTTGGAGGCGGCCGACGCGGGCTGCATCGAGGTGATGGGTGAGCAGGTGGTCAAGGCAAGTCGCAGCTCTCTGTTCAAGACGCGCCGGGATCACGTGGGGTTCATCTTCCAGTCGTACAATCTCATACCTTCGCTGAACGCTGGGGAGAACGTGTCGCTGCCCGCGCGCCTGGCGGGGCGCCCTCTGACCGCGCGACAAACGAATGCGGCGTTGGAGAGCGTCGGTCTTGCCGGGCGGCAGAAAAGCCGTCCGGGCGATATGTCGGGCGGCGAGCAGCAACGCGTGGCCATAGCCCGGGCGCTTGCGGGCGGCGCGGACGTGGTGTTCGCCGACGAGCCCACCGGCGCGCTCGATTCCAAGAACGGCCGCGAGGTGTTGGGCATGCTGCGCCGCATTGGCGACGACCCGCAGCGCTCAGTGGTGCTGGTAACCCACGATTTGGAGGCCGCTTCTTTGGCTGACCGCGTGCTGGTGCTGAGGGACGGGCAGGTTGCGCGGGAGTTGGGACACTCCAGCGCCGCGCAGATATTCGACGCGATGGAGGAAGCGCGATGATTCGCCTGGTGTTCTGCGACCTGCGCGACCATGCTGCCACGTGGGCTGGCGCATTTGCCATCGCGGTGGCATGCGGCTATCTGGGCGGTTGGGTGACGTCGCTCACCGCTACCTTTTCGATATACCCGCGCCTGCAAGGCTTAACCTTGACGATGCTCCCGTTCTCGCTGATCGCCGCCGTGGCGGTGCTGGTGCCGGCCGCGAATCTGACGGTGTCGGCGCAACGGCGTTCTTACGCTTTGTGGCAGTTGGCGGGCGTGAGCCCGCGGAGGGTGGGCGTGGTGGTGCTGACGCAGCTGGCCGTGGTGGCAGTGCTGGGGGCGGCGTGCGGCACGCTGGTCGAGGCGGCTACGTTCGCCCCGCTGTTCCCCGGGGTGTTCAGCTCTCCCTTCTACCAGCCAATCGACAGGGTGGTGCTCGACGCAGGCTTGCCGCTCATGCCCGTGGTTTGGCTTGTGGTGGCGGGCGTGTTTCTGCTGGGCGGGTTGAGGGGCGCCCGCAGTGCAGCGGCCACGCCTCCCTTGGCGGCGCTGCGCGACCCGGAGCCTAAACACCGGGGAATGACCTGGCTGCGCATGCTGCTGTTTGCGGGCCTGGCCACCGGTGCATGCGGGCTGGCTTGGTACCTGCTTTCGTCCGAGCCGGAGGCGGCTATGGATAGCTCGCTGTTCCTGCCGCTTCTTGCGGTGGCGGTTCTGGTGCCAGTGGCTCCGCTGGTTTTCTCAGCGCTGCTGGGGGCATGGACCTCGGTTGTGCCGCAGGCGCGCTGGAATGCGTGGTATCTGGCGCGGCGTATGGCGCGCAACGGCCTCGCCTCCAGCACCTCGGTCGAAACTCCCATCATGGTGGGCGTGGGGCTGCTCGTGGGCATCTTCTCGCTCAGTAACGTGCTGGGAGTGTACGCGCAGCAGCGGGGTATGGTGGGTTGGAGCACCTCGCTCGACTGGACTTCGACCCTCCTTTTGTTGGGTGGTCCCGTGCTGCTGTGCGCGGTTGGCGCGGCGGTGGGCGTGGTGATGACGTCGCGGTCGCGCACGCGCGATGTCGCCCTTCTCATCGCAAGTGGTGCCCGACCTGCAACGCTTGTGGCATCGGCCGCATGCGAGGCGTTCATCCACGCCATCACGGCCACCTTGGCGGGTGCGGGGGCTGCGGTCGCCTCGAACGCCGTCGTCGCCGTCGCGGTAGGCGGCATGCCCCTATTCGGCGGCCTGGCCTTCGGCGAAGGGCTCGTGGTCGCGCTCGTGGGATTCGCCTTGGTGCTCGTTGCTACGCTCGTTCCCACCTGGGCTGCCCTCAACCGTGAGGCCGCAACGGTTCTCGCTGTGCAGGAGTGAGGTGTTCCTGTCGGCCTATCGTACCGCTTGGGTTCGCGTGGTGTGGGTTGCCCGCGGGTATTGTAAAATGATTCCGGTGTTGTAAGGTTCGACAAGGAGGCTGGACGTGGACGTGGCGGAAAAGCGGTATTTGGAACTTCTCTCTCGGCTGTTCCCCTCGGCTGCCAAGGCGTCGGCTGAGATCATCAACCTCAGCGCCGTGCTGAACCTTCCTAAGGGCACGGAGTTCTTCGCATCGGATATCCACGGTGAGTACGAGGCGTTCTCGCATATTCTGCGGAACGGCTCCGGCTCCATCCGGCTCAAGATTGACGATGCCTTCGGTGACTCCCTGAGCAAGGAAGAGAAGCGCTCGCTGGCCACGCTGATCTACTACCCGCGCGAGAAAATGGAGCTGGTGCTGTCGCAGGTGGATTGCCCGGAGGAGTGGTACGCCGTCACGCTGCCGCGCCTGGTGGCTGTATGCAAGCGAGCCGCGCGCAAGTACACGCGCTCCAAGGTGCGCCGGGCGCTGCCCAAGGATTTCGCGTACCTCATCGAGGAACTTATGACCGAGGACCGCCACGGGGTGGATAAGGAGGCGTACTACGCCGCCATCGTCGATGCCGTCATTCGCACGGATCGCGGCGGCGCGCTCATCGAAGCGCTGTGCCTGCTCATCCAGCAGTTGGTTATCGACCGCCTGCACATTGTCGGCGACATCTACGACCGCGGCCCGTATCCGCACATCATCATGGACACGTTGATGGACTACCATTCCCTCGACATCCAGTGGGGCAACCACGATATCGTGTGGATGGGCGCGTCGCTCGGCCAGCGCGGCTGCATCGCGCACGTCGTGCGTAACTGCGCGCGCTACGGCAACCTGTCTATTCTGGAAGACGCCTACGGCATCAACATCCTGCCGCTCGCGTCGTTCGCGCTCGAGGCCTATCGCGACGACCCGTGCGTGGCATTCGGGCTCAAGGGTAATCCGGAATTGGGGCCGCAAGAGTTGGAGATGAACGTCAAGATCCAGAAGGCCATGGCCATCATCCAGTTCAAGGTGGAAGGCGCGCTCATCGACGAGAACCCCGACTTCGACCTGGAAGATCGCAAGCTTTTGGACAAGATCGACTACGGGCGCGGCACGGTGGCGGTGGACGGCGTCGAATACGAATTGACCGACAAGGTGTTCCCGACGGTCGACCCGACCGACCCCTACCGGCTCACGCCCGAGGAAGAAGAGGTCATGCAGCGCTTGGAGCAGGCGTTCACGGGCTGCGAGAAACTGCAGCGCCACATGCGCTTCTTCTTGGACGCGGGCAGCTTGTACAAGGTGTACAACTCCAATCTGCTGTTCCACGCCTGCGTGCCGCTGAGCGCCGACGGCTCCCTCAGGGAAACGGACGTTTTCGGTGAGAAGTACAAAGGCCGCGCGCTCTATGACGTGATGGAGCGCTACGTGCGCGCGGGTTTCGACGACCCCGACCAGGACATGCGCAAGCGCGGCCGCGACCTCATGTGGTACCTGTGGCTGGGGGAGGGCTCGCCCCTGTTCGCGAAGAGCAAGATGGCCACGTTCGAGCTGTACTTGATCGCCGACAGGGCGGCGCGCAAGGAAGTCAAGAACCCGTTCTACACGTTCCTTGAGGACGAGGCGGCGCTGGCCGGCATTTTCGAGGACTTCGGGCTTGACCCCGAGACGTCGCGCATCGTATGCGGGCACGTGCCCGTGAAGGTGAAGGACGGCGAGGACCCCGTGAAGTGCGGTGGCCGCGTGCTTACCATCGACGGCGGCTTCTCGAAGGCCTACCAGCCCACCACCGGCATTGCGGGCTACACGTTGATCTCGAACTCTTACGGGTTCGTGCTGGCCGCCCACGAGCCGCTCGAGTCGACGCGCGCTGCCGTGGAAAACGAGCTGGACATCCATTCGTCCCGTCGCGTGGTTGAACGCGTGGAGCGCCGCACGCTGGTGGCCGACACCGATAACGGAGCCGTGCTGAAAGGGCAGATCGCCGACTTGGAGCAGCTGCTCGCGGCATACCGCTGCGGCGCGATTGCCGAGGGTGGGAGGTAACGGGAGGCCCCCGTGCTCTTGCCGGCCCTCGTCATGAAGGCATGCCGCTTATCGAGGGAACGGGCCTCCCATGTCGCGTTCGACCCCGAGGACAGAAGCGGGGGCTGGGCGATTTGGGCGCAATCTCTGACGAGGACGTATCCGCTGTTGTGTGCGAGGGAGTTGCTGGTTTTTTAGACAGCGAGAACGAGGCCATCGCTGCCTTGGAGGCAAGCGAATTGTCGGACCAGGCAAAATGGCAGATAGCTGCTTTGCTGCAACAACCTAAGCAAAAGTTCATGCTGGTTGTCGAGGCGGTTAATGCGAATCTTCCTGCCTTCGAATATGCTTACGCGAAAATCGAGGCCGAAATTGCGCCATTGCTTACCCAACTTGAGGACCAAGTGGCGCAAGGCGAACTGCCACCCGCCGTTGATACGGTGCGGGCGCTCGATCCCGATGCCCAGGTGGTTCCTTCGCTCGCTTCGGCCTTGATGATAATGCTCTTTGGAAAGTATTGCTTCGTGGGTCTTTTGCTTAGCAGGTTGCTGGCAGGCCAAGGAGAAGGTCTGACCGAAATCGAAGCCACCCTTGTGGCAAAATCACTGAGCGATGCAAGCAAGCTGAAGATCCTGCGCGTGCTTAAAAATGAAAAACGGTACAACCTGGAAATTGCCCGCAGAGTTGAGCTTACTCCGGCAACAACATCGCACCATATGAACATGTTGCTCGCTGCTGGATTGGTCGAGATGTCGAAAGAGGACGGCAAGGTTTACTACGGGCTTTGCGCGAGCGGCATCAAACGCTACTGCGCATGGCTCAACGATAGCTTGTTGTAGGTTTGAGCGGGAAGACACCGATCGCCGCGTTGCAGTGAGGCGGTAGGTGGGTCTGCCGACTGCTGAGGCTTCTTGGCGGTCGGCAGGTTGGAGGACAGAGGGGGGCGTCACCTCGGTATTTTGGGTGCTGCTGCGTCCTCTTCTTCGTCCAATAACCGACGAGCGTAGGCTATGGCGTCGTCGATGTTGCCACGGAAGTTATCCTCGCCAACTAGGTCTACGAAACCTGCACGCTGCATGGTTTTTAGGGGCTGCTCGTTGGCGCGGGAGAAGATGAGGCTGACACCGTTTTCATGGCAGTAGCCATAGAGGCTCTCCAGCGCGTTCATGCCGGTAGAGTCGAGTGAGGGTACGCCGCGCATGCGGATGATCAAGTATTTGGTGAAAGACTTCACCGAGATAGCCGCAATGCGGTCCGTCATGCCAAAAAACAGAGGGCCGTTTATTTCGTAGACGCGCACGCTTTCGGGCAGTTCTCGCAAATGGGTAACTTCGGAGTTTTCGTCTCCGTAATACTTCCAGCCCTTGACTTCGGTTTCTTCGCTCACCATCTTCATGAAAAGCACCACGGTTATCAGCATGCCTACGGCGATGGCTGCAACGAGGTCGATGACGATGGTCAGCGTAAAGGTGAGCAGCAGCGTGGCGACCGCACCCTTGGAAGCGGTTTTGCACAAGTGCGCGAAATTGCGCCAGCCGGACATGTTGTAGGCTACCTGCAGCAAAATTGCCGCAATGGTGGGCATGGGGATGAGGGCGGCGTACGGCATGAAGAACGCCAGCACGATAAGCAGCACCACTGCGTGGGTCATGCCGGCAACGGGGGTGCGGCCGCCGTTTTTGACGTTTGCGGCGGTGCGCGCGATGGCGCCTGTTGCCGGGATACCGCCGAACAGCACCGACGCGATGTTGCCGGCACCCTGCGCTACGAGTTCCATGTTGCTGCGATGATGAGAGCTGATCATGCTGTCGGCTACGACGCAGGACAGCAGCGATTCGATGGCTGCTAGGATGGCAATGGTAATGCCGTTCGCCATTTGGTCGCGGAAGATATCCACGTTCAGCTGCGGAAGGTTGAATACGGGAAGGCCGCCGCTAACGGTGTAGAGATCCCCGATGGTGGCCACGTTCATTCCGAAGCCATTCACCAGGGCTATCCCTGCGAGAAGCGCTATCAGGGAGCCGGGTATCCTCTTGCTTACTTTGGGCCACATGAAAAGGATGACCAGGCATACCGCGCCTACGACGAACGCCTGCCAGTTTGCCGTACCGATGTTCTGAACGACGGCCTGCAATTTCTCCATGGTCTCCACCGTGGGGGTGCCGGTGGGCAGTGAGAGGCCCAGAAAGTCTTTGATCTGGCCGATAACGAGGGTTGCAGCAATGCCTGCAGTGAATCCTATGGTGATGGTGTAGGGTACGAAGCGGATGATGGCGCCGAGCTTCAAGAAGCCCATCAGCATCAGCAGGATGCCGGCGATGATGGTGGCGGCGATCAGCCCCTCTACGCCGTCCGCTGCTACGATGCCCGCCACGATGGTGGCGAATGCCGCCGTGGGACCGGAGATCTGCACGCGGCTCCCGCCAAAGAATGCAATGAGAAACCCGGCGACGATGGCCGTGTAGAGGCCTTTCTCGGGGCTCACGCCCGAAGCGATGGCCAGGGCGATGGAGAGGGGCAATGCCACCACAGCCACCATGATGCCCGAGACGATGTCGCGAGGCAGCTGCTTTTTCAGCTCCTCTTTGCTGGAGTGCTTGATGATGCTGAACAGTATGGGTTTGATTTTGTCGCGTTGCATGGTCTGTTTTCTGGCTCGATTCGGGTTTCGTACGGTAAAGGTCCCGGTAAACGCGACAAACCGCCCGAATGTAGCATCGGGTGGAACGCGAATGCTTTTCGATATGCGCAGTTGGTGTTTACGGCGGGAACGTGTATTCTATCGCGCAGATAGCAATATGGCAAATGATAGCGCCTCTCACTTCGATGTTTTGTTGGTCGTGCCATTTCGGATTGAACGGTGGGGAGAGCGCGCGTAGCTATATGTTATATCGGTGCAGTCATGCCCCAGCCTTGCTGCAATAGCGGCGACGGAGAATCCGAGATCCGTCGGTGAACTTCGACCTAAAGGCTCGCAATCGGTGTCGTTTGCTCCCAATTCCTTGGGTTTCCGATGGCGAAGAGTGGCACGTTTTGCATCCAGCCTTGGTCTCGAAAGCCCGAAAGGCTAAAGCGACGCGGAATCGTGTCGGGATATCGTTCTGAAAATGCCCGCAAGCTCTTCGAGCGTAGATTTTCTTCTGCCTTCACCTCGATTGGGTAGATCCCACTGCCGCGCTGGACGAGAAAATCAATCTCGCCACGGGAGTTCTCGGCGGACCAGTAGTAGGGGCTGAGGCTGCAGTCCGAAACCAACTGCTGGCAAACGTACTGTTCAGTGAGGGCTCCTTTGAATTCAGTAAAGAGCGCATTGCCGTCAACGATGCTCGAAGCGTCGAGTCCGGAAAGCGCGCAGAGGAGGCCGATATCGAGGACGAAGAGCTTGAATGCGGATTCGTCGGTGTAGGCTGCCAAGGGAATTCCCGGTTTTGACACCCGGTTAACCTTCGATGCAATACCTGCTTGCACAAGCCAGGTGATGGCTGATCGGTAGTCGCGGGCTCGGGCACCGTCTCTGATATGTCCGAAGACGAATTTTTTGTTCTCCTGTCCGAGATGCGACGGTAGCGAGCGCCATGCGGAAAGCGCATACTCCGCGCCGGTGGATCCTAGGTGCTTCGAGATATCCCTTTCGTAGCCGAACAGGATGCCGTCCTGCACAGCACGGACAGCATCTAAGTCGTTCGAATCAACAAACGTAGCAACTGCTTCGGGCATTCCTCCGATGAAATAGTACTGTTTGAGTAGTCCCTCGAGTTTTACTGTCAAGGAGCCGAGGAGTTGCTCATCACCTGAATCGACGACTTCTCGTAGTGTGGAGTTGCTGGTTGCGTCAAGGTACTCGCGAAAACTCAGAGGATGTAGATTGAACAGGTCGACCTTGCCGACGGGGTAGCCGGTGCCCTCATGGAAGGTGACACCGAGCAGGGAGCCAGCTGCTGCCACCGCAAACTCGGGGGCATTTTCGCAGAAGTATTTGAGCGATGTGAGGGCTCGGGGACATTCCTGGATCTCATCGAGAACAACAAGGGTCTTCCCTGGGACTATTTTTTGCCCACTCTCCGCTTGGATCATAAGCAGAAGACGGGGCAGGTCGTAACCCTTGTCGAACTGGGCCGCGAGGCCGGGGTTATTGTCGAAACTGACGTAGGCCACGCTCTCGAAGTGCCGCAGTCCGAACTCTTTGAGCAGCCAGGTCTTTCCGACTTGTCTGGCTCCGTTGAGTACGAGAGGCTTCCTGCGGGCGGAATCTTTCCAGTCTGCAAGGTCCTTCATAAGAAAACGCTCCACAGCCCCTCCATCGCCACAATGCTAAAACGTCCTTATTATCACACGAAATGGCGATAATAAGGACGTAAAAGTGAAGGATATGGTTAAAATCAGGACGAAGCTATTCCCACTCAATCGTCCCGATAGGCTTCGGCGTCAGGTCGTAGCACACGCGGCAGATGCCCGGAACTTCAGCCAGGATGCGCTCGGTGATCTTCTTGAGCAGCGCCCAATCCAGCTCCGGCACCTCGGCGGTCATGGCATCGACGGTGTTCACTGCGCGGATGATAGCGGGCCACTCAAAGGCGCGGACACCGTCGCGGACGCCGGTGGCGCGGAAGTCGGGGACGCTCACGAAGTACTGCCACACCTTGCCCTCAAGGCCAGCATTGGCAAATTCCTCGCGCAGGATGGCGTCGGCCTCGCGCAGTGCTTCCAAGCGGTCGCGGGTGATGGCACCGAGGCAGCGCACGCCGAGACCCGGGCCGGGGAAGGGCTGGCGCTGTACCATGCCCTCGGGCAGGCCCAGCTCGTCGCCGATGACACGCACTTCGTCCTTGTACAGCAGCTTCACGGGTTCGCACAGCTCGAACTGCAGGTCGTCGGGCAGGCCGCCCACGTTGTGGTGCGCCTTCACGCCGTCGGACTCCAGGATATCGGGATAGATGGTGCCCTGAGCCAGGAAGCTCACTTCGTCGCCCACCTTGCGGGCCTCTTCCTCGAACACGCGGATGAACTCGGCACCGATGATCTTGCGCTTGGCTTCGGGTTCGTCGACGCCCTCGAGCAGCGACAGGAAGCGGTCGGCCGCATCTACGTACACGAGGTTTGCATCAAGCTGGTCGCGGAATACCTCCACCACCTGCTCGCTCTCGCCTTTGCGCATGAGGCCGTGGTTTACGTGCACGCAGATGAGCTGCCTGCCGATAGCCTTAATAAGCAGTGCAGCTACGACCGACGAGTCCACGCCGCCGGACAGGGCAAGAAGCACTTTCCGATCGCCCACCTGGGCACGGACGGCTTCGATCTGTTCGTCGACGAATGCTTGCGCCAACTCGGGCGTGGTGATTCTTTCCATATCTTCGGGGCGCTTGTTGGTATCCATAGGGAATAGTCCTCCTCTTAGCTCGCGGATGCCGGCGAACACCGGCCCTTTTTCTCATGGGTGCGATTATAGCGAAACCACGGCCTGCGCGGACGCTCGCAGGGCAGCACTAACAAACCCAACGAATTATCGTGTGCAACGCACACGATATAAGGAGAACCAAACGGGGGAAGCGTGGCATACGACGATATCGTGTCGAGCATGGTCTTGGAGCTGCGCCGTGGCACGCTGGTCATGCTCGTGCTGGGCCAGCTTCGCGAGCCGGCCTATGGCTATGCCCTGGTGAAATCGCTGACAGGTCACGGCATTCCCATAGAGGCGATGTCTCTGCCGAAGGAAAGGAGGGCCAACGGTAACGATCTGGTCGAGCGCTACCTCTATGCTATCGGCGCGCCGCTTGCCGGTGGAGCAGCGCGCCGATAGGGCCGACGCTTGGTAGCCTTGTTTGCGAAGAGGTCGGTCGAGGTGAAAGCGGCCCGGCTCGATGCTTAGAGCGAAGGTTCCGGGGGCTCCTCACGGAGAAACGTGGTTCCTTTGTAAAGCTTCTCCACCTTGTTGCGCGCCCACGGCGTTTTGCGCAGAAACGACAGCGAGCTTTTGATGCTGGGGTCGTTTTTGAAGCAGTTGATGTGGATGCGCTGCGCCAGGTCGTCCCAGCCGTACTTGTCCACCAGGCGCACGAGCATCATCTCCAGCGTGATGCCGTGCAGCGGGTCTTTGGGGCGCTGGGGTGCGATAGGTTCTTCGGTTGCCATGCAGATCCGATCCTCCTCGGGGTATTTCGTCTGCTCTCCATAATGGCACAGGACAAGAGCGTGCGGATGGCGTGGCGGGCTTCGCTTCGAATAATCCATCGACGAGTCGAAGCCGGGGCGCTGCGAAACGCCGCGTGTTCGAGCGGTATGCGCTAAAACGCAAGTAGGGCAAGGGGTGATCGGCGAGTTTTGTGCCGAAGTTTTGCGATGAAACTTGTTGAGAGGGAGTTGCTGTGCAAATTTTTCGTTTTCCCGCATGATTTCGCGCTCAATCTCCTTTGCAGGCGGACGTGCAGTCGCTTATAGGGTCTAGTGATTTGTGCTGATCTGGGATTATGGAATGATGAAAGGCGAGCAGTGGGTGTCTGGAGGGTTCGTCGTTGCGGGAAAACGAAAAATTTGCACGCGATCGCCTTGATTTTCCAGCGAAAGATTTTAGGCGACGCTTCGGCGATCGGGCTATGTAAAGGAGCAGGGCGAATCG
>NZ_JAVWUP010000038.1:0-19620 GCF_036667095.1 Gordonibacter sp.
AAAGAGAGCGCATGCACCCGACGAGGGTTTGGAGCAGCAAAGTCGTGCAGCCCCAGGCCTCGGGAGGCTTGCCGGACGACCTCGGGACGGTGGGAGGCATGCCGTGCGGCCTTGGGACTGTGCGCGGTTCGCCGTGCGACCTTGGGACTGTGGGGGGGGCATGCCGTGCGGCCTCGGGACTGTGTTCGGTTCGCCGGACGACCTCGGGACTGGGGCGCGGCTTGCCGTGCGGCCTCGGGGTTCAACCCTTAGGGGGGCTTGCCGCGCAATGCAGTATATCGAGCCCCGCCGAAACGACCTCGTGCCAGAAGTAGTCGCTTGGGGCCACGTGGCACCGCACGCCACAAGTACCGGCAGCGCGCGGCCGCAAGGCCGCCGGGGCTTAGGCGTAGTAGGCGAACACGCGGCGGCGCTCGGCACCGATGGTGGTCTGGTCGTTATGACCGGGCAGCACGACGGTGTCGTCGGGCAGGGAGGACAGGCGCTTGAGCGAGCGGCGCATGTCGTTCAGGTCGCCGCCGGCGAAGTCGGTGCGTCCGATGGAGCCGCAGAACAGCGTGTCACCCGAGATAAGCACGGGGGTGCCGACGGGGTTGTCGGTATGCTCCGGGTCGAGGAACAGGCACATGCTGCCTTTGGTATGGCCAGGCGTCATGATGGTCTTCCACGGCATCCCGCCCAGCTTCAGCGTTTCGCCATCGGCAAGCATGCGGTCGACCGGGCAGGGATTGAAACGCGTGTCATCGCGCGGGAGCTTCTCGTCGCCGCAGATCATCGGCGCATCGATGGCAGAGGCGATAACGGTCGCCCCCGTCTTGTCGGCCAGCTCCTTCGCCGCACCCACATGGTCGGAATGGCGATGCGTCAGAATGATGGCGTCCAGCTTGCGGCCGTTCAGGGCCTCGACGATCTTGTCGGCCTTGCAGGTGGGATCAACCACCATCGTGGCCGTACCGTCGGAGATGAGGTACACGTTGTTCTCCAGCATGCCCAGCACGAGGAATTCGACCGACACACACGTTCCTTTTACCTTATAGGTCATAGCCCTACCCTTTCTCACCTTGCAACGTCTCCCACAAACGGGATGGCAAACTTTTTTTACCGAACGTCCCCAGCAGCAGAACGGAACACACAGAGCAACAGGTTTCGCGCCTTGCGTGAGCAGCGTCCCTTGTTGGGCTCAAATTCGCATAAGCCGTTTCGCCGAACCCCGAACCTCATCACCCGGCCCTATTTCTTCTTACGCGCCGTCTCACCGGGCAGCATGCGCCGGGCATCGAACACGCCCTCGATGCCCCGCAGCTTGTTCAGCACCAGGTCGATATGCAGGATATCCGACACTTGGAACAAAAAGCGCATCTCCACCATGCCATCGCGATGCGAGATGGTGGACGAGGTGAGCACGTTCGTGCCCTCCTCGGACAGCAGCACGGCCACATCGCGCAGCAAGTTCATGCGGTCAAGCGCCTCGATGAACACTTCCACCTGATACGATGTGCTCTTCGACGGCTCGTTTTCCCATGCAACTTCGATGATACGCTCAGGCTCGGTCATGAGGTCCTGCGCGTTCGGGCAATCGGCGCGATGCACCGACACACCGCGCCCGCGCGTGACGAAGCCCAGGATGTCGTCGCCCGGCACCGGGTTGCAGCAACGCGACAAGCGCACGAGCACGTCGTCGACGCCCTTCACCACCACGCCGTTTGAGCTGTGCGTCTCATGCTTCTTCGGGCGCTTCACGCTGGTGAGCATGGGCGGCATCTTGCCGGTGGACATATCGTCCGCACCCATCCCCAAGGTATCGGGTTCTTCGTTGCCCTTGTCCACCAGTATTTTCAGCAGGCGATTCGACACATGTTGGGCGCTCTCCTTGCCCGTGCCGATACTCACGAGCATGTCGTCGGGATCGTTGTAGCCCAGGTGCTCCGCCACCGTCTTCACGGCGCGGGAGGACTGCGCACTCGAGATGCCCAGACCATGCTTGCGCATCTCGCGCGTCAGCTTGTCGCGACCGTTCTGCAAGTCGTCACTGCGGCTGGCCCTGCTGAAGTACGCGCGTATCTTGCTGCGGGCCGAAGGCGTTTTCACCTGGCTGAGCCAGTCACGCGAGGGGGTCGAGCTCTTCTGCGTGAGTATCTCCACACGGTCGCCCAGTTGCAGCTCGTAGGTCAGCGGCACGATGGCACCGTTCACCTTCGCACCCACGCAGTGGTTGCCCACCTCGGTGTGGATGGCATAGGCGAAATCCACCGGCGTCGACCCCGCACGCAGACTCATGACCTCGCCCTTCGGCGTGAACACGAACACCTCGGTGGGTGCCAGGTCAACCTTCAGGTCTTTAAGGAACTCGCGCGAGTCCTGCGACTCGTCCTGCCAGTCCACCATCTGCCGCAGCCAGCCCAGCTGCTGGTCAAGAGCATCCCCGTCGCCGCGTCCGCCCTTTTCCTTGTAGCGCCAGTGCGCCGCCACGCCGTACTCGCTGGTGCGGTGCATGTCCTCGGTGCGTATCTGCACCTCAAGCGGACGGGCCGCTGGGCCGATGACCGTGGTATGCAGGCTCTGGTACATGTTGAACTTCGGCATGGCAATGTAGTCTTTGAAGCGGCCGGGCATAGGATGCCAGAGCGTATGAACCGCACCGAGCGCCGAGTAGCAGTCCTTCACCGACTTCACGATAACGCGCACGGCAATAAGGTCGTATATCTCCGAGAAGCCCTTGCCCTTCTTCGTCATCTTTTGGTAGATGGAATACAGGTGCTTCGGGCGGCCCATGATCTGGGCTTGGATGCCCACCTTCTCCAATTCGTCGTGAAGCGTGCGAATGATCTGATCCAGATAGCCCTCACGCTCGGCACGGCTTTCCGTAACCATGCGGCTGACCTGCTTGTACTTGTTAGGTTCCAAGTAATAGAACGACAGGTCCTCAAGCTCCCACTTTAAGTTGTTGATGCCCAGGCGATGGGCAATGGGCGCGTATATCTCCAATGTCTCGCGTGCCTTGAAGATACGTCGATCCTCGCGCAGCGCGCCCAGCGTGCGCATGTTGTGCAACCGGTCGGCCAGCTTGATGACGATGACGCGGATATCCTTGCTCATGGCCACGAACATCTTGCGGATGGTCTGCGCCTGCTCGTCAGACAGGCTCTCCACCTCGATGCGCGTGATCTTCGTAACCCCCTCCACCAAGCAGGCAACCTGGTCGTTGAACTCACGCGCTACCTCATCGGTCGTGGTCTTCGTGTCCTCGACGGTGTCGTGCAGCAAGGCGGCGGTCAGGGTCTCGACGTCCATCCGTAAGTCGGCCAAGATGATGGCCACTTCGACCGGATGGGCCACGAACGGCTCCCCGCTCTTGCGGCATTGGCCTGCATGAGCCTCGCTGGCAAACTTGAAGGCCTTGGCAAGCATGGCCTGGTCGGAAACAGGAAGATAGGCGGCGGTAAGGCGCGCGAGTTCGGCGAAGCGCGCTTCGGGCGTTTCGGTACGGCGCGAGCCAGTGCCCTCGGTACGTGCTTCAGCGGAGAAGGCCTTCTCGGCTACATGCGGGCGCCCCAGCAGATCGTCCTCAACCGTCTGCTTGTGCGACCCTTGCTCGAGCGGCTCTCCGAGTAGTTCTTCGTGGTTTTTGGCATCCTTGCCCATACCTAGCCCCCTTCCGTCCGAGGACTCAACGATTCGTGCGGTTCGCAGGCAGGATCGGCCGCGAAACGCGTAGATGCAGACTAGCAGAGTCGCTGTTCATCGCCCAGTCCCGAAATGCCTGGAATATCGCACGCTCTCCTAGGCCCTCGCGGTAGCGCACGCTGTCGGTAAGCTCGACTTTGCTCTGCGTATCTACCACATGGATGGAACGGGTGACCTCGCCCGACGCGTAGGCGGTATGCGTCTCGATAAGGCCCAGCTCGCGAAACACCGCCACCCCGCAAGCCGCCGAGGAGGGGCTGATGGCGCAACCACCCTCACTTGCCAGCTGCGCCAAGTCGGCGTTGCTCATAGTGAAGAAGTCGCAGCCCTGCTGGCGCTGCAAGATGCGCAGGCGACGGTACACCTGCGCCAGACAATCATGGTCGGGTGTCATGTCGCGTAGGATCTGCTCGTTTATGCCCGCATCGCTGCGGCCGAACAGCAGATGCACCTGCGCCGGGCCACCGTCGCGGCCCGCCCGGCCGCTCATTTGGTTGAACTCTATCTCGTTGTACGGCAGGTGATACAGCGCGACATGCCGGATATTCGGGATGTTCACGCCTTCGCCGAACGCAGACGTGGCCACCAGCACGGAAAGCGCATCGGTACGGAACAACTCCTCGACGCGAGCGCGCTCAGTGCGGGTGAGGCCCGCATTGTAGAAGCCAATAAGCGGCGCGATCTGCGGCACACGCTTGCGCAGCGCACGTGCCACAGACACCGACTGCTCGCGCGAGTTCACGTACACCACGGTCTTGTCGCCGCCCGCCACGAGGTTCGCCAGATAGTCGTCGCGGTTCTTCAGGTTGCGCCGATCGTCCACGCCCAGGTTGGGACGGTCGGCTTCGTCCAGCACCAGTTCATCGATAGGCAGCACCGACCGGATGGCAGCCGCAATGTCATCGGTGGCCGTGGCGGTAAGCGCCAAGACGGTGGGCTCCCCGAGCCGGGCAACAGCATGGCCAATGGCAGCATAGGCTGGGCGCTGGCCCGCCTTTGCCTGGCCGATATGATGAGCCTCGTCCACGACTACAAATCCGATGCGGCCCGACTGAGCGAACTCATCGGCGTGGTAGCCCAAAAACTCGGGCGTGGTCAGCACGATGTCCACCGAGCCTTGCGCCAGTCCGGCAAAGGTCTGGCGACGCTCTTCGGGCGTGCTCTCGCCCGTGAGCACCGACACGGAAATGCCGAACGGCTCCAGGGCCTCGTTCACATGGAAGGCCTGATCGGCGATGAGGGCGCGCAACGGATACACGAACAGGCTGGCGGTGTGGTCGCGCAAGGCGCGACAGGCGGCATGCACCTGGAACGTAAGCGACTTGCCTCGTCCCGTGGCCATAACGGCCAGTACCGAGCGCCCACCGTCCAAATGGTCGATCACGGTGCGCTGCGAGGCATGCAAGCTGCCGTCGCCGATAATGGCGCGCACGATGTCGGCCTCGATACCCCGTGGATCCCCCTGCGCCTTTTCCTCCCACGATGCACGGTTCGCGACACGGGCGGCCTCGTAAGCCTCAACGTCCTCGGGGCTGTGCAGCGCATCGGCGCACAGGTCGGCATCGCTCGACGCGTACAAATCGGCCACAAAGCTGAGGCTCTCGGGGTTCAGGCATGCCTCCAATGCGCAGCATGTGCGCGCAGGAGCCAACGACTGTAGCATGGCCTTTACCGAGCGGCGTCCGCGCCACTCGTCGATCTGCACCTCGAAGGCGGCATTCACCACGGCATCGGTATGCATGAGCGTCTCGATGTCCGTGCAGTGGAACATGATGCCCGCAACGGTATTGCGACCGTCAGACAGCGTGCACGAGAAGTGGTTCTTCTCCGCGCCCACCGCACGGCAGTTCACCAATGTCACATCGCGTGCCAAGAAGCACGGCACCGGGTTCTCCTGGCCGAAAGGTGCCAGCAAGTCCAGCTTCTCCACGCTCTCCAGCGTCAGCTCGTCTAACGCGACACAGGTATCGATCTCGATGAGCGGATGGAACGCGCCCTCGGGGAGCCGATCCATGTAGGCACATACGCGCTCGGCGAATTCGGGAAGCTTGTCGGACGGCAGCGTCACACCCACAGCGGCATCGTGCCCGCCAAAGCGCGTTACCAGGTCGGATGCGCTCTCTACTGCCTTGAACAGATTCACCTGACCCACGCTGCGACCGCTGCCGCGCGCTTCATCGCCTGAAATGGTGAACAGCATGCTGGGCACGCCGTACGTGTTCACCAGGCGGCTTGCCACGATGCCCTTAACGCCCTCGTGCCAGCCCTCCCCCGATACGATCAGCGCCCGTTGGCCATGGTAGAGGTCGGCCGCCTGAGCCTTCGCGATCTCGGAAAGTTCGGCTTCGATGGTACGCCGCTGATCGTTCACCGACTCCAACTCGGAGGCCAGGCGGCACGCCGTATCGAAGTCGTCGGTCATCAGCAGGTCCAGCGCCAGCTGCGCGTCGCCCATACGTCCGGCAGCGTTCAGGCGAGGGATAAGCGAGAAACTGAGGTTCGTAGCGCTAACCGGCTTGTCGCCGGCACCGCTCGTACCGAGCAGCGCCGAGATGCAGGGACGGGGTGCAGAGTTCATGCGCGCGATGCCATCTGCCACCAGTGCGCGGTTCTCGCCGCGCATGGGCATGAGATCGGCTACCGTACCCAACGTTGCCAAGTCCGTGTAGCTGCGCCATAGATGCGGGTAGCCGAAGCGCCCGCCCAGCACCTGCACGAGCTTCAAAGCCACGCCCACGCCGGCCAAGATAGAGCTTTCGCACGTCGGGTCGCACTTCGGATCGGCCACGGGCACGCCCTGCGGCACCAGACCGGCCGGCTCGTGGTGATCGGTGATGGCCAAACCCACGCCGGCAGCTACGACGGCAGCCGCCTCCACCTTGCAGGCGATGCCGCAGTCCACCGTAACGATGAAGTCGGGAGAAAGCTCCTGTGCGCGCTTGAACGCAGCCTCCGTCAGACTGTACCCCTCCTCGAAACGCCGCGGAATGAAGGGGTCCGCATGTGCGCCCAAAGCACGCAACCCGCGCGTGAGCACCGACGTTGCCGAGATGCCATCCAAATCGAAGTCGCCGAACACGACGATACGACCGTCGCGCCGCATAACCTCCTCAAGCGCATCGGCCACCTCGGGCAGGCCGGGAATAAGAGAGGGATCGAGCCAATCGCGATCGAGCGAAGGCTCTAGGAAGCTGCGAACCTCTTCCGGCTCGCTGATTCCACGTGCGACAAGGGTAGCTGCGACGAAGCGTGGAATACCAAGGCCACGTTCGATACGCACAACCGCTGCGGGGTTAGCCGCTTTAATGTTGAACTGGGCAGACATGGGCGCTCATACCTAACATGCGAGGATTCGATATTTCATCATGTATTGTCCCACATTAGCCCCCCGCTGTCACCGCAGAGCACCGAAGCGTAGCCAAGGGAACGGATGAGGCGACATATCGGCGACATATCTTACTTTATAGCGAACGATTCTTATCCTGAGCAAGGGTGCCGCCACTCCATCTGAGGTGGAAAAAAGGACTCGCCTCTTCGTCAAGGAGAGGAAACCGCCTTCGGTTTTTTCCGCAGCTTTCCACCCCTCCCGCTTATGCGAACAGCGGAGTGGACAGGTAGCGCTCTCCGGTATCTACGGCGAATGTCACGATGGTGGAGCCCTTTGCCTCGGGATGCTCGGCCACCAGCTTGCGTACTGCCGCAGCGTTCGCGCCCGAAGAGATGCCTACGAGCAGGGCCTCGCGCGCCGTCACCTGACGAGCAGCCTCGAGCGCCTCAGCGGTCGGAATAGACAGGGCCCCATCTAGCACGGAGAGGTCGAGGGTGTCGGGGATGAAGTTTGCGCCGATGCCCTGGATGCCGTGGCTCGCCGGAGCAAGCTCCTCGTGCGCAAGGGCCTGCGATACCAGCGGGCTCTCCAGCGGCTCGACGGCATAGAAGCGCGTGGGTGCCCCCAAGGCGCGCAGGTGATGCGCCACACCGGAGATGGTGCCTCCCGTACCCACGCCCGCAACCACGTAATCGGGGAAACGGCCCAACTGCTCCACTATCTCAGGCCCGGTCGTCTCTTCGTGGGCACGCGGGTTATCAGGATTCGTGAACTGGCCGACGATCCAGGCTCCCGGCACACTCTGCGACAGCTCCGCCGCACGCGCCACCGCACCCGCCATACCTTCGGCAGCCGGCGTTAGCTCGAGCTTCGCGCCGTATGCGGCGATAAGCGCCCGACGCTCGTGGCTCATAGATTCGGGCATGACCATGACCACCTCGTAGCCGCGGGCAGCACCGATCATGGCGATAGCCACGCCGGTATTGCCGCTGGTAGGCTCCACGAGCACCGTGCGTCCGGGGGCTATTTCCCCACGTTCCTCGGCGTGGTCGATCATCGAGCGCGCCGCACGGTCCTTGATAGAGGCGCCGGGGTTGGCCGCCTCATACTTGGCGTATACCTCGGCTCCGATTTCCTCGGACAGCGCATCCAACCTGACAAGTGGCGTTTCTCCTATGATACGTGATACCTGATCTGCCATGATAATCTCCTAGCGATTTACTGGGTTTTCACGTATAGTACCGCACTTGCCTCTATAAGGCACCTTGCGACACATAATTTCCGCACGATCGTGGAGGCCTTCGTTCGCATCCGCGCCGACCACCCCTCGGACTCGGGCGCGGCATTCAGCTGCCTGCTCATGGCTACCGGCCTCTTTCACGTTCGATCAGGGCGATCGTTTCGATGTGGTCGGTATGGGGAAACATATCAACCGGCTGCACAATGCGCAGGCGGTAGCCTCGCCTCTCCAGCAAGCGTATGTCGCGTGCTTGCGTCTCGGGATCGCAGGAAATGTAGACGATGCGCTGCGGCGCCAAGACCGCAAGCGCCTCAAGGAACTCCTCGCTCGCTCCGGCGCGAGGCGGGTCCATGAGCACGACATCCGCCTGCTCGCCGCCCGCAGCGGCTTCTCGCATGAAGGTGCCTGCATCGTCGGCGACGAACCGGGCGTTCTCCACGCCGTTGTGGCGGGCATTCTCGCGCGCATCCCGAATAGCCGCAGCAACCGAGTCGACGCCAACGACCTGCGCTGCGCCGCTCTTGGCAGCCACCAGGCCGATCGTACCCGTGCCGCAGTACGCATCGACTACGTGCTCGCTGCCCTTGAACGCAGCAAGCTCCATGGCCTGACGGTACAACACCTCGGTCTGTACGGCATTCACCTGGTAAAACGACTGCGAGGAGATGCGAAAGCTCAGACCGCAGAGTTTGTCGAGGATAAACCCGGGGCCGTAGAGCACCTGCTCGCGCTCGCCCAGGATAACGTTCGTCTGCCGCTCGTTGACGTTCTGCACGATGGTGGTGATGGCGGGGCAGCGCTTGACGAGCTCGCGGCAGAACGCACGCGAACCAGGAAATTCCCGTCCGTTCGTCACGAGCGTGACCAGAACCTCGCCGCTGGTATGCCCTACGCGCACCACCGCATGGCGCAAAAAACCGCTCCCCGCATCCTCGCGGTACGGTTCGATGCCGAATTTGGGCATAAGATTGCGAATGGCCAGGACGATGCGCTTTGCCTGGACGTTCTCCACCAAGCATGCGTCGGTGGGCACGATGCGGTGGGAATGGGCAGCGTACATGCCGCAGAGTATCTCGTGGCGCGGCGTTGCGGACGCACGACGGGCGCGCGCCTCGCGAGCGCGGTCTCCACGCGAGCCGCCCCGCGCGTTGTCCTTGCCACCCGTTGTCGAGCCGGGCAGTTTTTTGCCAGGAGCGTAGGGAGACACCACCTTGTTGCGGTAGTGGCAAGGATCCTCCATACCCAAGATAGGACGCAAGTCCGCAGAATCGAACGAGGCGAACAGATCGGCTACGCGCGCATCCTTGCGGGCAAGCTGCGCAGCGTACGGTTCGTCAACATGCTGGCAAGCACCGCATTCGCGAGAAACAGGACAAGCGAGAGAGCCATCAGCCTGCGGCTCTTTGTTACCAAACAAGGAATTTTGCATTTTCAATACTCCAGTGCACGTCGCGGATGTAGCGTTGCAGTGCGGACCCATCGTGCTGCTCGAACAAGCGCACGATCTCGGCATGTTCGTCGTTAGCCTTGCGCAAGAGCGCATCGAGGTCGGCAGCATCCACGTTGGCGTATTCCCGCTTCATGAAATAGCGGTTGAGCTGGTGAACGAAACCGATCAAACGCATATTGCCGCACTTCCCCACATAGCAATCGTGGAAATCGTGCTGCAGGTCGTCGTACTTCTTGTACAGGCCCTTATCGATGGCCAGCTGCATGGAGCCGTGGAGAAACTGCAGTTGAGCAATGTCGTCGCCCGTCATCGCATCAACCGCCAGCAGCGCCGCGCGACCGTCCAGCGGGCCAATGATCTCCACGATCTCGCGCGCGCTGTCCTCCGTAACCCGCTTCACGTAGAAGCCCTTGCGCGGGACGTTTTCGAGATAGCCGTCGGCAGCAAGCTGAATGAGCGCTTCGCGCACCGGCGTACGGCTCACCCCGAGCGCATCGCATATCTGCTGCTCGCTGATTTTGTGATCGTCGGCAAGCGATCCGCCGTCGATCAGGTCGGCGATGTAGTCGTACACATGGTCTTTAAGCGACCGGTACACGTTCGTCATAATCCCCGCCCGTCGTGATACTTTCTTGTATATCAATATATCATACGGGGTTCGGTTTTCCTTGAGCGCCTACCGGATGTTCGGCCTGACAAAGGGCTTCAAGAACCCTTCAAGAACCGGCTTCTCACCCAGCAATTGCTACGCAAAGGCTCGACAGGCTCCGCGATCTCCCCCACCTATAACGCACGCTCGCAGATTACCAAAAAGCGGTATTCGTTGCTACCGTACGGGTGACAGGTGGAAAGCGTCACCAGATCGCGGCCGGGCTGTATCTTCACCGACTCGAAGTCGCCCGGATCCACCACACGCGTCTCCACCACCCGGTAGATCAGCGTTTCGCGGAAGTTCTCGACCTCCACCTCATCGCCCTCGCGCAACGATTCGACATCCCGGAACAGGGCCGCTTGGGCGTAACCGCGATGCGCCGCGATGACGGCATTGGCGTTCGGCCCGCCCACCGGATACGACGAACCCGTAAGATGAACGGCCCCCAGCGCCATGTTGGCCTCGCTCGCCCCCAGGTACAGGGGCAGCACCGCCCCCATGGCCTCTATCCGCACGTATCCTATGCGATTGTCGGGAAGCCCGTAGGCAGACAGGTCGATGGCCGGCTGCTCGTAGGCAAATGGGTCGGCCAGCTCCGCCTGACCCTCCGCCGCAAGGCGCTCGTTCTCGACCGTCAGCAACCGGAAGAGCTCGTCGAGACGCGGATCGACGGCGCCCTGGCCAAGCGCGCCGTCGCGCTGCTCCACAAACGCCGACTCGTCGTGGCGTGCCTGCTGGTCGAACAGCACCTGGCAGACATGCGGGTACGCAAGCACGCCCAGCCCTACGGCGAACAGGAGGCCCGCCGCCAGCAGCACGAACCTCCTAGGCCGGTCGCCCCTTGCCTTACGCTTGCCCATCGCGGCCTCCTCGCGTCGCGTGTTTGCGTCGAGAACACCTGCGCCGCACCACAAGCGCAGCCCCTGCCAAAAGAAGCAGCGCGCCCACACCTGCCGCGACGGCAAGCTCCCACGGAAGCGCCGGCTGGGCGACGGGCTGCTGATCCGGGGCGTCGCAGCGCTCCCCGCGCACCAGCAGGCGATGCGAATTCACGCCGTAGGGCGTGCAGGTGAGCAGCGTGACGTAGTCGTGCCCCTCCACCGCGCGAAGCTGGTCCAATTCCTCCGGCACGATAACCGTTATCTGATCGACTTGGTACCAAAGCTGCTGGTCGAGCACGTGTAGGCAGAAGAAGTCGCCTTCGACCAGCTTCTCCAGGTCGGTGAACAGACGCGCCTCGGGAAGCCCGGTATGGCTGGTGATTACCGGATGCAGGTCCTCTCCTCCGGTGGGGAGCGCCGTGCTCTCGATGTGCCCCACCCCGTCGGCCAGCACCTCTTCCGACGTGCCGTGGCGGATGGGCAGCTTCACGCCGATGGAAGGCACCTCCACGTAGGCCATGATGCCGTCCACGTTCAGGCACTCGGTGTAATTGCCCGGAAGCGCCGCGCCGCTGCCGGGGACAAAGGGGTCGTGCAGCGGGTCGCCCATCAGGCTCTCGTTGTACGCGCGCGCCTTTTGCCACTCGGCGGCGAGCTGTTCGTCGGTGAGGTTACCCACGTTGGCCTCGTATGCATCGGCCTCCACCACCGAAAGCCGCGCGTTGACCCACCCGCTGACGGTCGGGTACAGCAGCACGCCCAAGCCCATGAGGAACATGAGCGCCAGCAGTATGCTCTGGATTCGCTGCTTCATCGTGAAAGGGAGCCGGACAGACGCTCCGCCCGGCTCCCGTGCATTCCCTTCGATTCTAGGCTTTCACCGTACGACGGCGCTACGCCTTCTTCCTGCGCGAACGCACGACCAGGAACACCGCACCCGCCATGATAAGCAGGCCGACCGCAGTGAACAGCACCGTACCCGCACCGCCGGTAAGCGGCAGCTGGAAGATAGGAGCGTCGGGATCGGTCTCGGTCTGAGCGTAGTTAGTGACCTCGGCCGCAACCGTGTAGTCGGCGGTCGGGTTGGCCTGACCCGCTGCAAGCTCAACCTTGATCACGTTCTGCTTGAGGTGCAAACCAGGTTTTGCGGCAGTTTCGACCAGATAGTAGACGTTACCCTTCGCACTGTCGTAAGGCACACCGCTGAAAGATGCCCTGCCATCGGCGTTCGTAGTGGCCTCGAGATCCTTGTTGGCGGCATCCTTGACGAACGTGGTACCTGCCGCATCGGTGGCAAGCTTGAACTTGATACCATCTCTGGTGATAGTTCCGGCATCGATGAGCTTTTGAGCCTCAGTCGAGAACAGCTTGTTCACCTGGATGTTAGCCTTGTAAGCAGGAACCGGAACGGTCGGATCTCCGCCAGGGGTGGTGCCGCCAGCCGGAGTCATGCTATAGGACGCTTCGTTGTGCATGACCGTGGGAGTGCCGGTCTCGGCAACCGACCCCATCGACGTGGTCACTACGACACGCAGCTTGGCAGCGTTGGCCGCGATGGCCTTGTCGATACCTGCATGAGTAAGCGCCCAGGTGACCTTCCCGGCAACGCTCGTATCCACCGCATAGTCGGTGGCGGCGGTCAAAGCCACGCCGACGGGATTCCCATCTTGGCCGACAAAGGACAAAACGGCGCTCTTGTAGCTCAGGAACTTGTCCATCGTGTCGGTCACGCTGAACGTACCGTAGGTGTAGTTCCCCACGGTACCCGTGCGCAGGTCGGCCAGCTCGTAACTCGTGCCAAGCGCAGTATCGCCGCCAACCTGCGAAGTGGCACGGAACGCCGTGTCGATCGTCCAGTTGATATCCTTACCCGAGATGTTGAGGATGGTGCCATCATTGAGCTTTTTGGTAATGAGCCCCTCGTTTACCAGGTTCTTCGGATACACATGCACATCATAAAGATAGCCGCTCCCATCCGCCTTAGTCAAAGGCACCGTGATCAGCGTGGGGGCAGAAGACTCGTAACCCGCCGGAGTTGTCGTCTCAACAAGGGCGTAGTAACCCTGGTCGAGGTTTGTAAATGCGGCTACACCATTCGCGTCAGTCGTAACCGCGGGGGCTGCCGTCCCGATGCTAGCGCCGCTAGCAGTATACGTCGTCCCGGCATTGTCGTAGAAGACAACACTCTGGACAACACCCGTGGCGTTGGTGTTAACGACTGGCTTTTGCGTGGTCGACCAGGTCTTTCCGCTGGCAAGCGTCGGCAACGTAACCTTTGTCACCGAGAACCCTGCCCCCGCCAAAGGCTTGCCATACTGACTCGTATCCAGTATTTCATTACCGGTTTGTACGTCATCGGACACCTTCATGGCCGACAGCTTATGCACCGTGATGCTGCCCTTTGCCGCTGGGTCGGGCAGACCCCAGGCGGCGGTGGCTGTCATGCCCAATGCGAGAACAGCGGTCAACAGGCAGAGCACCGCTCTCTTCATGATTGATTTTTTTATCATCTCTTTTCCTTTCATCTTATCTTGACTCCTCTCTTGAATCTCCCCCATCGGATTGCGGAGATGCCGCACTCCCTATGCCTCATCCTCCCCTCTCCGTCGCACGACGGCGACGGCGAAGATACCGGTACGCGGCGACGGCAGCCACCATCAAGGCAATCCCAGCCGCGATGAACGGTGCGATGCCGCCCAGCCCGGCGAAGGGCAGCTGGAAATCCTTCATGTTCGGCAGCTTGTAGGTGATGTCGACAATGCCCGTTCCCGAGCTGGTATTTTGTTCCACCATGAACGCGGGCGGTAGCTGCCCGTTCGCCGCAATACCCGTAATAGCGATCGAGGGATAAGGCAGACCTTTGTCAAGCGTAATCATCCACTGTCCTTGTGGGAGTCGATATCCAGGGTGCGTCGCCGTCTCGACAAGGATATAGTCACCTTCGGGGAACCCCTGCAACGGAGTCCGTCCTAAATCTACTAGCCCTCTCTCATCGCTCACGTCCTGCGCCACCATGCTCCAACAAGAGCCTCTGTCGATTACCTCCTGCGTTACCAGCTTTTCATGGTCATGATTTCGAGTGCAAGTAAACAACTCAAAATGCACGCCGGAGAGAACTCGGGAGGCATCATCCGCAGCCACCTTCACGAACGAGAAGGGCACGAGTCCAAGCTGGACGTTCGACACGGTAAGAACCAGATTTACCGAATCAAATATCGCTTGAGGAGGCGCAACGCCATCAGCGCCGGGAACGGGAGTCACCGCCACCTCGTCGGCGTAGCCACCTCCCACCTGCTTCTTCTGAGCGACTACGGTCAACTCCCATTGTCCCGTCGGAGTCTTATACCCAAAGGGTGCGGCAGTCTCAACCAGTCGATACGTTCCACTTAAAAACTCATTCAAGCCCAACCCGCCGTCCGCACCTGACCTGAGGCCGGACCGCACTATCTCCCAGCCAGCACCCGGAGCAAGACCTGCGGGAGTCGAGGTGGTCGCTCGGTACAAATCGAACGTCGCACCCGCAAGCGCAGTTCCCTCGCCTTCGGTAATCTTTCGTACCCCGAAACCCGCCACCGGCACCTGCACGACGGGCTTCGAATACGAAGATTCGCGTTGCACTCCCTTGAACGAGTACTTGAGGCTAGCGACATCGTTACTGAAAAAGCCTGCTTTGCCAGAACTCGTATTGTTACCCGGAGCATCGGTTCGGTCGTCTCCCACCGCGTTGTATCCGGTTGCAGCATATTCATTGGACGCAGCCTTGTTCGCCCGCACATCAAAGGAGAAGCTATAGGTAACACCCTGCCCAAGCATGTAGCCGTTCGGGAACTCAAAGGTTAGTTTTTTAGTCGTCCTGTCATAGGTTTTGACTATGTTTACACCTGACAAATCCACCGCATTACCGTTTGTATCCTTCGCCGAAACGACAACGCTCTTCGGATCCGCATTGATCAGATCTACATACTGGCTCAAGGTGTCCGAGATGATGACCTGGCCTTGGGTGGTAGCGACCGGGATGTATGTTCCATATTGGTCGTATAGTGTTTTTCGAGCGTCTGCTTCCGAAACGGCAAACTGAGGATATTGAGAGTTTCCTTGATAATGAACCTTGTAGAACTTGCTGGCCTTGAAGTTACTACCGGTTTTCGCTTGCAAGTCAACCGCCAAGACTTCAGGTTGACCGCCTACGCGCCTTTTCTGCTCCTCGGTTCCGTATCCTCCCGTAGTAATGAGGGTCCCTTCGTGATATGAGGATAGACTTCCTATATCCATGATTGCGCCCGTCGTTTCCAGCAGATCGATAACGACCGGCAAAGCATAATCCTGATAGCCGCGATAGCCAGACAAGGCAGCATTGCCCTGATCCTGAGTTTCCTGCCAATAGCCGGCTCCTACCGGGAAGGAAGAAGGAGAGTAAAAGCTTTCCGCATTGGCATACGTGAGAAAAACGATGCGACGATCATTGCCGTCCCGAGGAGTCGATCGTTTCGGATAGTAGGCTGCCGGGTCGCCCTGCATACCGAACATAGTCTTCGCCAAGCGAAAGCCTGCTTCCCAGTTGCTCGGACTTGTCGTCTCCGTGTTGTAGGTCATGGCTTCCATTGCAGCGCTTACCTTTGCGGTGGAATCGGTCCAGTCCAATTCCACATCAGCCATCGTAAAGGGCGCATTCGATGACGGCCTGTTCAATCGCTTCCCTTGTGAAATGACGGCCACCTCATTGCCCGCGTTTTCGGCTAACAGCATTCCTGAAAGTTCATTCACAATTTCACGTTGGCGCTGACGGACGTTCATCCGATCAATAGAGCTGGCCGTGCCTGTCGTAGCTTCCACGATAATCAACACCGACACGGGGTTTTTTGCTTCCATCTGCGGTACATTGGTACCCGTCACATCGAGATTTAGGGTGTACTCGCCTTCACCGTTGTATTTGACCGTCTTCTGATGAGGCGGCTCGACTTCAGAAATGTTATACAGCGTGAAGCTGTTCGGATTGGCACCCACCGCTACACCAGGCAGGTAATCTCCGCCCTGCTTCGCAGTGATAGTTATGGGTATCGCCTCTCCATTACGAACACGAACAAGCCATTGTCCCTGCGGAAGCTGATAGCCATTGGCAGCGTTCAGCTGCTTGAGCATGTAGTCGCCATCCATCAGCCCCGCGATGGTAAGCGTGCCGTTGTTTGCCGTAGTATAGGTTCCACCAGCGTTATCCTGAGTGTACGAGTGCCAGCATTGCGCTTTTTGCACTACGGCGCTGGTCGCCAAATGCTCATGCGCATGCGCCCCATTACGCCAGTGGTCGCACGAGTAGAATTCGAAAGATATTCCATCCAGTTTTAAGGCAGAGTTGTCCGCCGTTTCGACCGTCAGAGACAGGTCGGAGGTTTTTGCGGCCTTGTTTTTAACAATGGTGTTCGCAACGTCGGTTGCTGTTCCGGATGCGTCAACGACAACGACGGTGCCCGGGTCGATTTCGCCACCTGCGGCGATATACTCAAGCTTTATCCTGTTTCCCTTGTCGACCGCTTTACTATCGACAATCAGCTTCCACTGCCCATAGGGAACCTCGCTTCCGTATGGAGCAGACACTTCCGCCAACCGGTATTCCCCATCGGGCAAGATGCCGAGGATCGTCCGTCCATTCGCATCGCTTAAACGCTCCACGAGCTCATGCCAGCAATTGCCCGGATCGTTTCCATATAGGTCAGCCAGTTGATCGTGCACATGTCCGGAATTTTCAGCTGTACGGCATTCGTAGAGACGAAACGCCGCACCTGCCAAAGGCAAGCCCTGCGCATTCACCTTGGTGAAACCGAACACCATGCCGCTCGAGCTTTTTTTAAGCATGATGTTTCGTCCGGAATAAGCGACGTACAGACCTGCAGCTGCAAGCTTCCCCGTGTCTGGCTGGAATTTCTCTGCTTCGGCTATAGTGGGAGCATCAAGCCCGGCGACCTCTTTGTAAAAGGCAATCACCCGGTCACCGACATAGGCCCCCTCGTCCAACCCAAGAGGGATAGCAGATGCTCCCGATACCATAATCGGTGCCGCAATGGTCAGCTTCGCCCCTTGAACGTTATTCCCCGCCAGCAAAATCTGCTGCGATGCCTCAGTCGCGTAGTCGCCCTGGATCTGCAAGGTAGCAGTCGCACTTTGATATATCCCCGCTCCGAAACCATTTGCAGCGTTTCCCACTACGGTCGAATCTTGCATTGTCAGCGTTGCGCCATCCGCGAGATACGCCGCGCCGCCCCGAGCGCCCGCCGCCCCGTTCTGATTATTGCGAAGGGTCGATTTGACAAGGTGGACGCTCGCACCGCTTTCAATTTGAAACAGAGGAGCTTGCGCACTCGTCGACACTTCCGTGTCGGTAGGTTTGCCGTCAATAACCATGTTGGAGAATTGCGCCTCTACGCCACCTCCTGCAAGAAAGAGCACGCCGCTATAGCTATCCGCGGAATATCCCGAGTCGGCCGATGTCTTGCCGGCCGGCCGATAATAGCGCTTTATCTCACTCGAAGGATGGGCAGAATTCCACGACCAACTTACCCCTTCCCCCGCAAATGACGTCGGAGAAATGGAGTAAGAACCGACCTCGCTGCTCTTGGCAAAGGGAACCACACCGACGATGCCGAGGGCAGCACCCCCTGAAGTGTCGTCGTTATTCAATTGACGGAGTTTGGCGTAAGCAACCAAAAGAGAGGAGACGGCCTCATCAGGAGTCGAGCCCGACGCATACGCACCAGGAACCGTGGTGCCGTCCGCTAACGTCGAGCCAAGATACACCGTCGAAGGACGGCTGTTATTAATAGCCAAGCCACCACTACTTGCCACGAGCCAGTTGGAGCCGGGATTGCCGAGGCGGAAATACGCAACCTCCGAAGGGGCAGTTGATCCGGTATACCAAACGAATCTCGTGCCGTTTGAATACGAGGCCGAAGAAGATATTACGACATCGCTATCGGGAGTGAGATGAGCGGTGGAGCCGAACACCTTGACGCGTTGAGTGGCATCGGGGAGAACCACTTTGCCGTCGATCTTGATAGGGCCAGCCGCCGCGCCCTCTTGGCCGGAATTGATTTTCAGAGCATCGTTTTCGGCGGCCCCTGCGGAATAGTCGACGATGGCGCGTCCAGGGTTCAGCAGCTGGGTGCCACCTTGCACATAAAGCCAGCCTTTGCTGTCGACCATTTTAACAAGACTGGTCGCTTTTTCAGCACCATCGATGACAACGTTTTGAGGAATGAGTTCCATGTTGCTCGAACCGTAAGCCAAATAGTCATTCTGCACTTGCTTGAACAGGGCATCCCCGACGAACGCAGGCGAAGGAGCGATAGAGTATTTCTGCCCGTTCGCACTTTTCAGCGTATACGCATTGGTTCTAGTCTGACCAGCCCAGCCGGGCATAGCACTATAAACGCTGATAGAACCGTCAACAATAATATCGCTCGTAATCGTTATCGACATGGACTTATCGGCGTGGCCGTTGTCTTTCCCTTGGTCAAACGCCGCCTGCAGCGAGCCATATCCTTCAACCGTTCCGCTTGCCCTCGTCCTCGCATTACCTGACGTTTCCACATAGCAGACGGCCTTCACGGGCTGCAGGGCTTCGGAATAATGGACGGCTCCGTCGGCGACGGTCGCGGCAATGCGGAACCATTGGGCGAACACGTCTTCGGTCACGCCGAAGGCGTACTGTCGGGAGGTTTGGCCTTCGATATCCTCCCATGTCGAGCCATCGCTCGAAACCTGCCATTGCAGGGAGAGGCCGTCTTCAGGAAGCGTTACTTCGGCCTCGTATGCGGCTTGCCAGCCTACCACCAGGGCCTCGCCGGCGTTTACCACGGACACCTTGTCCGAAGCCTCGTAAATGGCCAGCGCAAGGGCTGGTTCTTCGGCTACCGCAGGCTCGTTCGTTTCAGCTGGGGTTTGTTCGTCCGCCGCGAGGTTCGTTTCGCCGCCCGCGGTCACCGGATCCTGCGATCCGGTTTCGCCGTCTGCTGCGCTTTCGGAGGCAGCCTCTCCTTCCGCTACAGCCGAGCCTAAATCATGCGATAAAGCGGAAGGGGGGGGGCAGGTTGCGTGAGATTTTCCGCGCCCGCATCCGCGAAGGCCGATGCGGAAAGGACGGGCCAGCTGCCAAAACATAGCACCGTCGCAAGCGATACCGCCAGCGCCTTGCGGGTAAATTTTGCACTCCCCGGCGTCGTCGTCCTGCTCTTATACATGTTGTTGATCCCTTTGCCCTCGCCTACAATACCAACTTCGCCATACCCCTGTTCAAGGCGAAGAGCCCGAAAAGCTCGGCTATGTGAACTCTCGGTGACATTATGCTACTATATTTCTATCATTTTTTCCAGATCGTATTTTAAAAAAAAATAA
>NZ_JAVWUP010000039.1:0-19429 GCF_036667095.1 Gordonibacter sp.
CCCCACTAGCCCCACTAGCCCCACTAGCCCCACTAGCCCCACTAGCCCCACTAGCCCCACTAGCTTCGATCCCCCTTTGCGCATGATCTTGGTAAGGCCCGCGCCCTCAGTACGTCCGCCGTGCACAGCCGAGTGTGCCAGCCTTTTCTGAAATCGTACTCAGAATGTCATGGACACAAACGGGCTTCGGGGTCGCTGAAGCGGCACCTATGAAGGCTGTCGGCGTACAAAAGGCCAGTTCGGGAATTCTCGCCTGCCGTATTAGGCCGCTGTAGGCTGCCCCGAGGCCCGTTTTTGTCCACGCCGGAGACGGCCGGGCATTTATCACCGTGGTTTAGCATAGAGGGACCCACCCGCCAGCCCTCCAGCCCACCCGACGCCCGGACCCACCCACCCTCCAGCCCGCCAGCCAGCCATCCGGACCCACTCAGCCCACCCGTCGGCCTCGCTTGGCATGCGGTCGGCCTCCGTGCGGCCGAGGGGGGCGGTGGGACGGAGTGGGAGGGAGCAACACGGAATCTTCGTTTTTGGATTCGTGGTAAAGGATCTGCCTATATGTTGTGGCTGGTTTTTTAGTTTGGCTATATATGGCGCTTAGATTTGAGCGAAGGTGGGCGATCAAGGTTATGCGAGTTCAACGGGTGGGTTTCAAAGTGGCAAAATGGGGGAGAAAGGGCTTAAAAATGTTGCGAAGTGGGGGATTGTGGGATAGAATGCAATGCATCGGAAGCGCAGTGGTAACAACAAACGGAAGGGTGGCATGGCTGACCTCGTCGACAGGACGGAAGGCACCGAGACGACACACGTCGTCGATCTCAACGGTGAGTTCCGCTTCAAAGTCGATGCGAAGGGCCGTGTTTCGCTTCCCGCGAAGTTCCGTCGTGTGCTTTCGACCGATCTGGTAGTAACCCTCAACCCCAAAGACGAGTGCTTGTACGTCTTCGAGTCCACTGGCTTCAACAGCTGGGTGTCGAAGGTGTTCAAGGACAAGTTCGGCGGATACGACGAGACTGACGACTTGCATGTGCGTTTGCGCCGCAAGCTGAAGGCGCGCGCGAAGGACGTCGAGATCGACGCTTCGGGCCGCATTATGCTGCCGGCAGAAGCGCGTGAGGTTGTCGGTATCGACAAGGACGTTGCCGTTGTGGGCAACACCGGTTACTTCGAGATCTGGGATGCAAAGCGTTACGAGTGGCAGGACGATGACACTGATCTTCGCCTGTTGTTCGGCTGATCGTAGACGTGAGCGAAATGACAAGCGAATATCGGCATACACCGGTCTTGCTCGCCGAGTGCCTCGAACAATCCAAACTACAACCACAGCAGACGTTCGTGGATGCAACACTCGGCGGTGCGGGGCATTCCCTCGAAGCGGCCAAGCTCATAGGGCAGGGCGGCACGCTCATCGGCATCGACCAGGATGAAGTGGCACTTGCTGCCGCCCAATCCCGACTCGTTGCACTGCCGGAGAGCCAACGCCCCAACCTGGAACTTTTGCGCGGCAACTTCGGGGATATGGACGAGCTTCTGGTCAGTGCCGAGGTACCCGGGGTCGATGCGTTCCTCTTCGACTTAGGCGTGTCCTCGGTGCAGATAGACACACCGTCTCGCGGCTTCTCCTTTAAGGAGAATGGCCCCCTTGATATGCGGATGGACCCGGGGAAACAAACCCTTAACGCAGCAGAGATCTTGAACACCTACAACGCAGCAGATCTCACTCGGATCATCCGTGCCTACTCAGACGAGAAATGGGCCAGTCGTATTGCGGAGTTCGTCGTGCGGCGACGGCAAAGCGCTCCTTTTGAAACAAGCGAGCAGCTGGTCGAAACCATCAAAGCCGCCATCCCGGCCTCGGCGCGTCGCGCCGGTGGCCATCCGGCGAAACGTACCTTCCAGGCGCTTCGGATTGAGGTCAACTCGGAGCTGGACGTGTTGCGTCGCGGTCTTGACGCTGCTGTCCGCTGGCTCAATCCGGGCGGGCGCCTGGTGGTCATCAGCTACCATTCGCTGGAGGACCGCATCGTGAAGGACACCTTCAATACGTTCGCCAACCGCTGCACCTGCCCGCCTGACCTTCCGGTGTGTATGTGCAACAAGAAGCCGATACTCGACATCGTTACCCGCAAGCCGATAGTGCCTGCACCCGTTGAGGTAGAGCGCAATCCCCGTGCTCGCAGCGCCAAGCTGCGCATCGCACAAAAACGCGCCTAGAACAGACAAGCGACGTCGGGTTCGTCCCGTACGTACGATAAGCAAATCGAATATCCACGACCACCGAAACGCAGCCATTAAACACAGAAAAGGGGGTTGGTCATGGCAGAAGCAGCACGAGCATATTCCTATGGTTCTCCCGCACGCCTACCAGTCCGCCCCGAGCGTCCGCGCGTTCGTGTTGTCCCGGGCCAAAAGCCCCGTACCGGCACCCAGACCGCCCCTTCGAGCCTTGTCGTTTTAGCGAAGGCCGCAGCCGTCGTGCTGGTAGTGGCGGCGCTGCTCTGCTGCCTGCGGGTGGCCATCGGCTCGGCAACGGTGGCTCAGTCCGTCCAAGCCCAGCAGCTGGAAAGTCAGATAGCCCAGGCTCGTGCAGCTGGCAGCAACCTCGAGGTGCGCCAGAGCGCGCTCTCGAATCCTACGAACGTGAAAAACGAGGCCGCCAAGCTGAAGATGGCCGCCCCTGAAACGGTGGGTACGATCGACGTGGGCACCGACGTGGTGGCCACCGATGCGTCCGGCAACCTGTCCCTGTCCGAAAGCGCCCATCTCGCCGCGACCGCGGAGTAACAGCGTGTCAGGCAGGTCCCATAAGCCGCGCATGCCGCGAGGCAGTGCCGGACGAGCACCGTCGTCGCGATCCGCGCGCGCAGCGGGCACGAGCCGCACCGCCGATTCGAGTCGCGTGTTCGTCCCCCTCGTCATATTCGCCGTCCTTGCGGCGCTTTTTCTTGTACGGTTGGTGTACTTGCAGGTTATCGTCGCTCCCACCTATTCTGCCCAGGCGCAGGAGGCTCGCACGGTAGGCTTCGACATCGAGCCACGGCGTGGCACCATCTACGATCGCAACGGCACGGTGCTGGCTGTGAGCGTAGACGCCACCACCATCTACGCAAACCCCTCCGAGGTCGAGGACATCCGCTCCACGGCCTCGGCGTTGGCGGGCGTGCTGGGTGGCGAGGCGGCAGACTTCGAAAGCAAGCTTTCGGCCAACAACACCACGTTCGCTTTCATCCAACGCAAAGCCGACGTGGAAAAGGCGAAGCAGGTAAAAGAGCTGAAGCTCGAAGGCATCTACTTCATTGCCGACACGAAGCGCACTTACCCGAACGGACGGGTGGGGGCGCAGATCATCGGTCTGACCGACATCGACGGCAACGGTTTGAGCGGCCTTGAGAAATACTACGACGACGCCCTCCATGGAGAGGTCGGCCGCTACGAGGCCGAGCGTGGCCGTAACGGCACGCCCATCCCCGGCGGCGTGCGCGAGAAGACACCTGCCGTGGACGGCCAGGACATCATGATAGCCGTCGATATCGAGCTCCAGCAATATGTGGAGGACCGCCTGCTGGCCGACGAGGGAGGGCTTACCGCAGGTGGTGGCAGCGCCGTGGTCATGGATGCCGAGACGGGCGAGATATACGCAGCCGCCTCGCTGCCCCTACTCGACCCCAACGACCGCGAGAACCTCAAGCCCGGCGCGACGGAGCTCCAGGCGGTAACGGACCTGTTCGAGCCTGGCTCCATCTTCAAATCCGTCTCGGCCATGGCTATTTTGGAGTCGGGTACGATGGCACCCGATACCGAGCTGTTCTGTCCGAGCGAGATCGAAGCCGACGGATATATTATCAAGGATGCCCATGACCGCGGAGATGCAACCTACACTCTGCGCCAGATCATGGACCAGTCGTCGAACGTGGGTATTTCGCTGGCCACCGAGAACGCCAGTGCCAACGGCGTGTCGGGCTTCCAGAACCTGTACAACAAGATCAACGAGTACAACCTCCACACGCGCACCGGGGTGGACTACCCCGGCGAGGGCGAAGAGGGCACCGACAACCTAGGCTCGCTGCTGTCCTTCGACAAGTGGGGCAAGGTGCAGGGCTACAACATTAGCTTCGGCCAAGGCGTGTCGGTGACGCCGTTGCAGATGACGCGTTTCTACGGCGCCCTTGCCAACGGTGGGGTGGAATGCACCCCGCATTTCCTGGTGAGCAAGCCGCAGACCGGCGAGACGTTGGAATACGCCACCGAAAAGGTCATCGGCAGCGAGAAGGCGCTCACTGACATGATCGGCATGCTGAAAACCGTGGTCACCGAGGGCACGGGTGCGGATGCTGCCATCGAGGGATACCAGGTGGCAGGCAAGACGTCCACGGCCGAGATATACGACGAGGTGAACGGCGGCTACCGGAAGGGCGTGTACAACATGGCGTTCACCGGCTTCGTTGCGAACTCGACCGGCCCTCAATTGGTTTGTTTTGTGGGTGCCAACGAGACCCAATACGGTTCCATCGTCACGCCAGTGTTTAAGGATATAATGTCAACAGCCATCGACCGTTTCAATATTCTGCCGGAATGAGGATAGATCACCATGGGGAAAACCTGCGCTGAGCTGTTTGCGGGCATCGACTGCACCATCATCGGCAACGAGTCCGAAGAAGTGGGCGGCATCGCCTACCGCAGCGACCGTGTGCAGCCTGGAGATATGTTCTTTTGCATCGTGGGCCTCGCGGCTGACGGGCACTCTTTTGCACAGGATGCCATCGACCGCGGCGCGAAAGTGCTGGTGGTAGAGCGCAAAGTGTACCTGGCCGACGCTACGGATATTACCGAGGTGGTGGCGCGGGACACGCGCAAGGCCATGGCGGCTGCAGCGGCGAACTTCTACGACCATCCGTCGAGCGCTTTCAAGCTGGTGGGCATTACCGGCACCAACGGCAAGACCACCACGACCTATCTGGTGGAGCATATCGCGCACGTGGCCGGCAAGCGCACTGGCGTCATCGGCACGGTGGGCGTGCGCATCGGGCAGGCGATGGAGAAGTCGGCGCATACGACGCCGGAGTCACCCGACTTGCAGCAGATGTTCGCCCGCATGCGCGACGAGCGCTGCGACACCGTAGCCATGGAAGTGAGCTCGCATGCCTTGGACCTGGCGCGCACCTGGGCCACGACCTTTGCTGTCACGGCGTTCTCGAATCTGACGCAGGACCATCTCGACTACCACCACACCTTCGAGGCGTATTTCGAAGCGAAAGCCCTTCTGTTCTCGAAGGACTATCCTGCCAAGCGCGTCATCTGTATTGACGACAAGTGGGGCAAGGAGCTGCTGCGCCGCTGCTCCACTAACGAAGACAACATCGTCACGACGGGCTTCGACGCATCTGCGCAGATCCATCCGGTGAACGTGGAGTACGCTCCCACTCATACCTCCGTGGAGCTTGCGGTACGCGGCACGGTCTACCGCTTTGACTACCCGCTGGTGGGCAAGTTTAACGTGGAGAACATCATGTGCGCGTTCGGCATTGGCTTGCAGCTGGGCTTCTCGCCCGAAGTTATCGTCGACGCGCTGAAAGAGGCCCCGCAGATTCCCGGCCGCCTAGAGCGCGTGCATGCTGCCTGCGACGGCGGGGTGTCGGTGTTCGTGGACTACGCGCATACGCCCGATGCGTTGGAGAAGGCGCTGGGCTCCATCAAAGAACTGACCGCGGGGCGCACTATCTGCGTGTTCGGGTGCGGTGGCGACCGTGATTCGGCCAAGCGTTCCATCATGGGAAAGAACGCGCTTGCGGCGGATTTCGCCGTGGTTACGTCCGATAACCCGCGCCACGAGGACCCGATGGCCATCATCGGCGACATCGTCACGGGCATGGGCTCGGGCGAGGGGCGTTTTGCGGTGGAGGCCGACCGCCGCGCAGCTATCGCGGCTGCCATCGCGCAGGCGCAGGCGGGCGACTCGGTGCTCATTGCGGGCAAGGGCCACGAGGACTACCAGATCGTCGGCGACGAGGTCCGGTCGTTTGACGACTGCATCGTTGCAGCCGAGGAGCTGGAACGAGCGTTCTGCTCGGTCGACAGGACGCAGGGGTAGCTCATGCGCCTGAATGCCAAGCAGATTGCCCGGTGTACGGGCGGCACGTTCGTGGTCGAGGCCATCGACCCGCGGGCGCTGTTGACGGGGCTTACCTGGGACTCGCGTGACGTGGGGCCGGGCGACTTGTACGTAGCGCTTCCGGGCGAGCGCGTTGACGGGCACGACTTTCTGGCCGCGGCGCTGCGTGCCGGCGCCTTAGGCGCCTTGGTCATGCAGCCGGTGGACGAATCCGTCTGCCTTCTGGCCCGCGAACTGGGCTGTGCCCTCATCGACGTGCCTGATACAGCCGCCGCGGTGACCGATCTGGCCCGCGAGTGGCGCACGCACCTGCAGGGACGCGTGATCGCGTTGACGGGCTCGACCGGCAAGACCACTACGAAGAACCTGGTACGCGATGTGCTGGCGAGCGCGCACACGGTCGTGGCTACTGCGGGCAACCAGAACAATGAGCTGGGCGTGCCCAAGACACTCTTGGCTGCCGAGGTCGACACGCAGGCCGTAGTCGTGGAGATGGGCATGCGCGGCGCAGGGCAGATCGCGAGCCTCTGCTCGTTCGTGCGTCCCGATTGGGGCATCGTCGTGAATGTGGGCGAGAGCCATATCGAGCTGCTCGGCAGCCGCGAGAACATCGCCCGTGCCAAAGCCGAGCTTTTCCGCGAGCTTCCCGAGGGTACGGGGCGTGCGTTCGTGAACGCTGCCGACGATTACGCGGACTTCGTGCGCGAGGATGCCCGCCTGGATGTCCGCCGCGTGGAGACGGTGCTGTTCGACGGCTCGTCGGAAGCGAAGCTCCGTCGTGACGGTGCCTCGGCGAGCGAGAAGGCGCGCCCGTCTGTGTGGGCTGAACGTGTCGAGCTCGACGAACAGGGCCGTCCGCGCTTCGAGCTGCATGCGCTTGGATTCGGTGAAGATACCGTAGGCGACCAGCCGGTTGAGGAGGTTGCCTCGTGCACACTCGACCTGCGTGGCCTGCACAACGTGTCCAATGCCTGCGTCGCCGCAGCTGTGGGCCGCGCGTTCGGCATGACGCTTGACGCGGTGGCTGCCGCGCTTGCGGGCGCTGTGCCTGAGGCGGGACGCCAGGAAGTGCTGCGCGCCCGCGCCGGCTTCACGGTGGTGAACGATTCCTACAACGCCAACCCCGACTCCATGCGGGCCTCGCTGCGCACGTTCTGCGCGCTCAAGGTGCCCGGCCGTCATATTGCCGTGCTGGGCGACATGGGCGAGCTGGGAGATTTCGCGCCCGCTTGCCACGAGGGCGTCGGACAGGCTGCTGCCGTGCTGCCGCTGGACCGTTTGGTGTGCGTTGGCGAGCTTTCGGCGCACATTGCCGACGGCGCCCAGGCGGCCGGCATGGACGAGAACCGTATCGTGCGCGCCGCAACTATTGCGGACGTGCTCGGAGAATTGGATACCTGCGTCGAGCCCGGAGACGCTGTCTTGGTGAAAGCGTCGCGCTTCATGGGCCTTGAGCGCGTGGTTGAAGGACTGGTCAACTGATGTTTGCTGTATTCTCGCAATATCCGACGTTCCTGGTTTTCTTGGCTATCGTAGCCGCTATCGTCGTTACCATGGTGCTGACGCCGTTATGGATCAAGTTACTGAGGTCCAGCCAGATCGGCCAGCAGGTGCGCGCCGACGGCCCCGAGAGCCACCTGGTGAAGCAGGGCACGCCTACTATGGGCGGCGTCGTTATGCTGGTGGCCGTCGTTGCTGTGGCGCTCTGTATCGGCATTCCCACGCCCGAGACGTTCGTGTTGCTGGGAGCCACGGTGCTCACCGGCCTGCTGGGGCTCGTCGACGACGCTTCCAAGGTGGTGAAGGAGCGCTCGCTGGGGCTCACCCCCAAAGCGAAGCTGCTCGGTCAGTTCGCCATCGCAACGGCATTCGTGTTGGTGGCGGTGAACTGGCTGGGCGTGTCGCCGGTGGTGGACATCCCCTTCATCATCCAGCTCGACTTCGGCATCCTCACCACGGTCGTGCCTATCGGTGACGGCATCGCCATCCCGTGGCTGTACCTTATCTTCATGAACATCCTGATGGTGGGCATGTGTAACGCCGTGAACCTCACTGACGGCCTTGACGGCCTGGCGGCTGGCACGGTCATGATCGTCATGATCGTCATGGCGGCCATCGCTTACCGCTCCGATATGCTGGAGCCGGCCATCTTCGCGGCCGCCATCGCGGGCGCGTGCATCGGGTTTCTCTGGTTCAACTCGTTTCCGGCCGACATCTTCATGGGCGACACCGGGTCGCTGGCGCTGGGCATGGCGCTGGGTTGTTTGGCCATCATCACGAAAAGCGAGTTCGTGTCGCTGATCATTGGCGGCTTGTTCGTGGCCGAGGCCCTGTCCGTTATGATCCAGGTGGTTTACTACAAGAAGACGAAGAAGCGCATCTTCCTCATGGCGCCGCTGCACCACCACTTCGAGAAAAAGGGGTGGAGCGAGACGAAGGTGGTCGTGCGTTTCTGGATTGTGTCGGGCGTGCTGGCTGCAACCGGGTTCTCGATCTACTTCGCCGAGACGCTCATGGCGGTGATGTAGTACATGGGGGCAGCGGCCATGATACCGGGAAGAAAGCGCGCGCCGGAGAGTTTAGGGCGCGTGCTCGTTTTAGGGCTGGGCAAGAGCGGCCGGGCCGCAGTCGAGTACTGCTTGGGGCAACTGGGCGGGCGCGTCGACGCGCTGGCCGTTGCGGCAGGCGAGCCGACCGAGAGCGCGCACGCCTTCGCGGCGGCCATTGCCGAGCGGGGCGCTACCGTCGCGTTTGGCGAGGGGGCTGTGGGCGAACTGGCGGCGGGTGCCTTAGACGGCCGGTTCGACCTCTGCATTCCCAGTCCCGGCATCCCGCCGTTCTCGCCGTTGTACGTCGGTGCACTCGAAGTGTGTGACGAACTGGTCAGCGAAGTGGAGTTCGCGTGGCGCGAGAGCGATGCGGACAGCCGCTGGGTGGCCGTCACCGGCACGAACGGCAAGACGACGGTAGCCTCGCTCGCCGCTCATGTGCTGCGAGCGGATGGCCGACGCGCAGCCGCGGTGGGCAACATCGGCGATACCTGCATCGAGGCCGTCGTCTCGGGCCGGGTGGACACGTACGTGGCTGAAGTGTCGTCCTATCAGCTTGCTTCGACCAGCGCGTTCGCGCCCGATGTGGCCGTGCTGCTGAACATCACCCCCGACCACCTGCATTGGCACGGTACCTTCGAGGCGTACCGCGCAGCGAAATGCAAAGTTTTGGAGAACCTGGCAACCGTCGCAGGTGCGACGGCCGTGCTCGATGCAACAAACGACATCGTGCGGGCCGAGGTGCGCCGCCTGCGAGCGCAGACACCGGAGGAGCGTGGCTTCGCGTACGTGCCTCTGGGCACGTACGCGGGGCTCGACGGCGACATGCGCATGCGCTGCGGCAGCGACAATGCGGCATTCTTGGGTTGGGACGGCCTGCTGCGCATTGCGCTGGGTGGGTGCGAGCACGCGCTGGTGCGTGCCGACGAGCTTCTGATCGAGGGCGAGCACAACGTCTCCAATGCGCTTGCCGCCGCTGCTGCGGCGCTGGCGCTGGGTGCCGATGGCGTGCGCGTGGCGCACGGCCTGCGCACGTTCGAGCCGCTGGAGCACCGTATCGAGCCCTGCGGTACCGTGGGTGGCGTCTCTTGCTACAACGACTCCAAGGCCACGAACGTCGATGCGACACTGAAGGCGCTCTCGTCCTTTCCGGGCAAGCGCGTGGTCGTGCTGCTGGGCGGCGACGACAAGGGGACCGACCTCGCACCGCTGGTAGAGGCGGCTCGCATTGCTGCATCGGTTGCTGTTTGCTTCGGATCCGCAGGAGAGCGTTTTGCTGCCGCGTTCGAGGCTCCGGCGGCTTGCCATCCCTCGGAAGCGGCCGACGCTGCGGAAACCCTCGCTGACGTTGGGGGACTTGCGAGCGACAGCTTCCTCGTTGTCCGCGCCTCCCACCTGGAAGATGCTTTCGACGCGGCTCTTCGCGTTGCCCAGCCGGGTGATGTGCTGCTGCTGTCGCCGGCCTGCGCCTCGTTCGACGAGTTCGGCTCGTTCGAGCAGCGCGGGCGCGCCTTCAAGGCCCTCGTAGCCGATCGCGCTGCACGCGCGGGGGCATAGGGGGCATCGCCATGGTAGCCAAAGCCGCACGTGCGGGGCGGGAGGTTCCCGAGCATATCCTGGGGCCTCGCCTCATCCTGCTCTTGTCGGTTCTAGCGCTGACGCTCCTCGGCTTTGTCATGATCTATTCCACCTCGTCGGTCATCGCGCTGTCCAACGCCGATTCGGTGGATGCCGTCAACACCCTGACCGATATGCTCAATCAGGTTAAATTTGCCCTGGTGGGCATTGTGTTGGCCCTTATCACCTGGAAGTTCGTTCCCTACTCTCTCTGGCGCAGCAATATCGTATGGGCGGTATGGCTTCTTGCGTTTGTGCTCTTGGTGGCTACCATCTTTTCGGGCGCGGGTCAGGACGAGTGGGGGGCGCAGCGCTGGCTTGTCCTCGGACCGGTGAACTTGCAGCCCTCTGAGTTCGCCAAGATAGCCCTTGTGCTCGTAGCGGCACGCCTGTTCATGGACTTCCGAGAGGGGCTGCTCGGCGTTCCGCAGTTCTTCGTGATGGTGTTCGTGCTCGTGCTGTCCCCGGTGCTCATCATCCTCGGCCCGCAGTCCGACTTGGGCACGGCCATGATCTGCGTCGTGGGTATTTTGGCGGTTATGTGGCTCGGCGAGGTGCCTTGGCGTACCCTGGCGCTGGTCGCAGGCGTGGTCGTCGCCCTCGGTCTGGTGGGCATCTTCGGCACGGAATACCGTCGCGAGCGCTTGCTGGTGTTCATGAACCCTTGGGAAGACGGCGAGGGGGGCTATGGCAATGGCTACCAGATCATCCACTCGCTGTACGCGCTTTCCAGCGGCGGGCTGTTCGGGGTGGGGCTGGGCAACTCGCACGAGAAGTACCTGTACCTCACGCAGTCCGACACCGACTTTATCTTCGCTATTATCGGCGAGGAGCTGGGCTTGGTGGGTGCGCTTGCCGTCATTGCGCTGTTCTTGGCGCTGCTGTATGCCGGCATGCGCATTGCACGGTCGGCACCGGATAACTTCGGCACCATGGTGGCGGGCGGCTGCACTATCATGATAGCGTTCCAGGCGTTCCTCAACATCGCCATGGTTATAGGCTGGTTCCCGGTCGTGGGCAAGCCGCTGCCGTTCGTGTCGTCGGGCGGCTCTTCCCTCATCGCTACGTTCATCATGGTGGGGCTGATATTGTCGGTGTCGCAAGGCGCTGCCACCGAGCCAAGCGTCTACGAGCGTCGCCGAGCCGACTTGCGTATCGTGCGCGCCGAGCCGGAGCCGGTGCGGGAGCCGGTGCGCAGCGGGCGTCGCAGCAGCTCGGATGCCGAGGCTCCCTCGGGCGCATCGCGTCGCTCGGGCGGTATCAGTTGGGATGCGCTCAGTTCGCGCGGCTCGAAACGAAACGATGCGGATGCGGGGCGGTCGGGTGGCTCGTCGTCGCGCAGAGGCAGGAGGTAGCATCATGTTGGTCGTCCTCTCCGGCGGTGGAACCGCCGGCCATATCAATCCGGCGCTCGCGCTGGCGGACGTGCTGGTCGAACGCGGCTGTGACGTGCGCTTTGCCGGCACGCCCACGGGCGTGGAAGCGCGCCTGGTGGCCGAAGCTGGCATACCCTTCACCGGTTTCGAGGCGGCCGGCTTCGACCGAAGCCGGCCGCTCACCCTGCTGACATCCACGTTGAAGCTGCAGAAAAGCACGGGTAAGGCCAAGCGATGGTTCGGCGAGATACGGCCCGACGTGGTGGTGGGCTTCGGCGGCTACGTATGCATTCCGGTGGCGCGCGCTGCCGAGCAGTGCGGCATCCCGGTTGTGGTTCACGAGCAGAACTCGGTCATGGGCATGGCCAACAAGTATCTGGCCCGTCGCGCAGCGGCCGTGTGCCTGACCTACGAGCATGCTGCCGGTGCGCTCGACGCACGGGCACGAGATCGCGTGGTGGTCACGGGCAACCCGGTGCGTGCTTCGGTGTTTTCGGCCACGCGCCAGCAGGGGCGCGAATTGCTGGGTATCCCCGAGGATGCGCGCATGCTGTTGGTCACGGGTGGTAGCCTGGGTGCGCGGCACCTGAACCAGGCCGTCTGCGCCTTGAAGGAGGCGCTTCTGTCCTACGACGACCTGCATGTCGTGCAGGTGACGGGCCCTCGGGAACTCGAGGCTGTCACGCACGAGTTGGCGCTGACTTCCGCTGAGCAGCAGCGCTGGCACCTGTTCGGCTATCAGGATCGTATGGGCGAGGTCATGGCGGCGGCCGACGCCATCGTATCGCGTGCAGGCGCCACGTCGCTTGCCGAGATAGCGGCACGCGCCCTGCCAGCGCTGCTCGTGCCGTTTCCGCATGCGACGGAGGATCACCAGACCACGAATGCGCGTTCCTACGTCGATGCCGGCTGCGCCTTCATGATCGCCGATGCCGAAGTGGACACTCCCGAGTTCGGGCACCTGGTGTGCACGTTGGTCGAAGATGCAGAGGTACGTGCGCGCATGAGCGAGGCGGCGCGCGCGCAAAAGGCGCGCGATGCGGCGGCTAAGTTGGCAGATGTTGTGATGGATGCAGCGCGGTGAGTCCCCTATGGGCTACCATGGAAGCGCACTCATAAGGGAAGGGCTGTAACAGCACTATGGAAAACCAACGTATCGAATCGGTGCATTTCATCGGGGTCGGCGGCGTGGGCATGAGCGGTATCGCGCGCGTTGCCTTCGACCAGGGCATGCGCGTGAGCGGGTCTGACTTGAAGGAGAGCCGCTACACCAAGCAGCTTAAAAACGCCGGTATCGACGTGCATATCGGGCACGATCCGGCGAATATCCCCGAAGGGGTGGACGTCGTCGTGGTGTCCACGGCCATCCTTGCCAACAACCCCGAGCTCATCGCCGCCCACGAACGCGCCTTGACCATCTGGCACCGTGCGCAGATGCTCGCGCATCTGGGAAGCGATCTGTGCACGCTTGCCGTGGCGGGTACGCACGGCAAGACGACCACGTCGTCCATGCTGGCCAGCGTCATGGACGCTATCGGGGAAGATCCCACGTTCCTCATCGGTGGCATCGTGCGTGCCTACGGCACTAATGCCCACTCGGGTGCAGGTCGTCATTACGTGGTGGAAGCAGATGAGAGCGACAAGTCGTTCACCTATCTGTCGCCGCATGCCGTGCTGGTCACGAACATCGAAGCCGACCATCTGGACCACTACCGCGACTTAGACGAGATCTACGAGAAGTTCAGCGCGTTCATCTCGTCAGTTCCGGCGGACGGCGTATGCGTCGCCTGCGCCGAGGACGAGGCCCTCACGACGCTTGCCCGTGCAACGGGCCGCACGCTGCTCACCTACGGCTTCGGCGAGGATTGCGACATTCGCATCCTTGGCTGGGAGCCGCATGGCGTAGGCAGCGAGTTTCGCCTGCGCCTGCCCGATGGGCGCGAGATAGCAGCGGGCCTCAAGCAGAACCCTGGCGAGCATAATGTGCTGAACGCTGCCGGCGTCATCGGATTGGTGGATGCACTCGGCATGGATGCCGTGGCAGCCGCTGCTGCGCTGGTCGACTTCGCGGGTGTGCGGCGTCGCTTCGACCTGGTGGGAGACGTGGCCGGCATTACGGTGGTGGACGACTACGCGCACCACCCTACCGAGATCGCCGCTACCATCGAGGCGGCCTCCAAATTGGGGTACCGCCATGTGCACGTGCTGTTCCAGCCGCACCGCTACTCGCGTGCCTCCCTGTTCACCGAGGTGCTGCACGACGAGTTCGCACGTGCGTTCGACGCAGCCGATTCGGTCACGTTCATGGACGTGTACCCGGCGGGCGAGGCTCCCGTGCCCGGTGTGAGCGGCAAGACGTTCCTGAACGTCGTGCTGGATCACGCGGCGCATCCGGATGCCGCTTACGTGCCGCGACGCATCGAGGTCGTGCCGTACCTCGCCTCGAAGGCGGCCGCAGGCGATCTGGTCATCACCATGGGCGCAGGCGATGTGACGGCTATCGGGCCGCAGCTGGTGGATGCGCTGTCCCACGCGCAGGTGCCGTCCGCTGCAGTGCGGGACTGAGGGCGCGCCGTGACTGCACGCCATGCCTCATCCGCCCTCGAGGCGCTGCTCGTCGACGACAAGTTCGACGGCGACGTGTACCCGGCCGAGCCCATGGCCCGGCACACCATGTACCGCATTGGGGGCCCTGCGCGTTTCTATGTGCAGGTTGCTTCGGTGGGCGCCCTTGCGCGCCTGATAGACGTGTGTGATCTTATGGACGTGCCCTGGGTGGTCGTGGGTCGGGGGAGCAACCTGCTCGTGGCCGACGAGGGTTTTCCCGGTGTGGTCGTCACGCTCGGACGCGATTTCCGCACGTGTCGCTTTGACGAGGAGGTCGGACGGTTCTGCGTAGGTGCGGGCGTGCCGCTGTCGTCAGTGGTACAGGAGGCGTTCCGCCGTTCGCTAGCGGGCCTCGAGTTCTGCGTGGGCACACCGGGTACGGTAGGTGGGGCCCTGCGCATGAACGCGGGATCGCGCGATGAATGGATCGGCGAGCGCGTGGCGTCGGTGACGACGTTCTCCCCAAGCAAGGGGCTTGCGCGCCGTGCGGGCGACGAGATCGCGTGGGCGTACCGCTCAAGCTCGTTTTTGCCTGACGAGGTCGTCGTCGAATGCGAACTTTCCGTAGAGCCTGCCGATCCTTTCTTCATACGCGGTAAGATGGAGGCATCGCTGGCTCGGCGGAAGAAGACGCAACCGCTCACGGACCCTTCGTGCGGCAGCGTGTTCCGCAACCCGACAGGCGATTCGGCCGGCTCGCTCGTTGAGCGAGCGGGTTTGAGAGGCACCCGCTGCGGCGGTGCACAGGTGTCGGAGGTACACGCGAATTTCATCGTGAACACGGGCGATGCTACGGCGCGCGACGTGAAAGATCTCATTGAACTCGTACAGGCAAAGGTAAACGAAACCTATGGCATCGAATTACAACCGGAAGTCCGCTTCCTCGGGTTCGCGTAAGGCGCCCGCACGCGGGCGCGCCCAGGCGCCTTCCGGCAGGACGCCGCGTACGTCGGCCCCTCGAGCTACGGGGCGGCCCTCTGCCCGCAGTAGCGCTGCAAGTCGCCCTTCCTCCGGCCGCCCTTCCGCGCCGGCATCCTCGCGCGCGTCCCAGCAGGGATACCGCGCCATGCCGGGGGGTCGCTACGCTTCCCGCTCCGGTGGCGCCCGGCCGCAGCAGCGGCTTACCTCGGTGCGCGTGGGCGATGTGGCACCGCGCGAGCGCGGCGACCGGGCGCAGAAAACGTACCGGCGCTACGTGGTGCGCCTGGCTGTCATAGCTGGAGTAGCGGCGGCGTTGATCATTGGCGGTATCGCTGTGTACGGCTCCAGCCTGTTCGCTATAGAGAATGTGTCTGTGACCGGCGTGGAGCACCTCACCTCAGCCGACATGGAGGCCATGGCCAGCGTGCCTGCGGACACGACGCTTTTGCGCGTGGACGCTTCCGGCATACGCAACAGCCTGCTCCAGAACGCCTGGGTGCAGGATGTCGAGGTGAAGCGTGTGTTTCCCAACACACTTGAGCTGGCGGTGACCGAGCGCACTATTAAGGCTACCGTCGAGGTGCCCACCGACGATGCGAAGACTGTAAGGAAGTGGGCGGTCGCTTCGGACCATATGTGGCTCATGCCCATTCCCGACCAGGACTCCGAAGCTGGCAAGAAGACCAGTCCGAAGATATACGAGGATGCCGCCGCGGCGCTTTCCGTCGTCGATGTGCCGTACGGCACGAAGGCTGGGATCGGCACCTACTGCACCGACGCCACCGTGAACAACGCGCTTGACATCGTGTCCGGCATGACGACGGAGCTTTCCGGCCGGGTGAAGACCGTGTCGGCTGCGGGAGCCGAGGAGACGAAGCTTGTGCTGGACGACGGCACCGAGATCGCGTTTGGCAAGGCTGAGAATATTCGCGATAAGGAACGCGTCGTGCTGAAGATCATGGAGGAGAACCCCGGGGTGGTCTATGTCAACGTGCGCGTCGTGGAGAGACCTACCTGGAGGTCGCTCTCGTAACCTGCGGGACGGCGGATGCCCGGAAGGGTCCGCCGCTCGGGCACGTCCTGAGGTCGCGCGAACAGCCCGCTGGGCTGTTCGGCTCCTGCGGAATCTCGCGGCGGACCCTTCCGGGCATCCGCCTGGGCGCAGGTTCTTTCGCTGGGAGGAGAGGGATTGTTGGGGGGATGGCTCTTGTGGGGAGGCTTCGTGTGGGCGGGAAGTTACTGTTTTTCTACTTATTTGTATTTCGTCCGTGTCTAATTTGCAATCGGACTTGCATCGTGTACAATAACCCCACGTGAAGTGTACCACGGTAGGGAAACGCAGCTTAAATAACGCAGCAGGTGTGGAGGATAACAATGCCAAACAAAATGGGTTCCGAGCATTTGGCGGTCATTAAGGTCGTCGGTGTCGGAGGCGGCGGCACGAATGCCGTGAACCGCATGGTCGAGGCGGGTGTGCGCGGAGTCGAGTTCATCGCCGTCAACACCGACCGCCAGGCACTGCTCATGTCGGATGCCGACAAGACTATCCACATCGGCGAGGAGCTGACGCGCGGCTTGGGCGCCGGCGCGAATCCCGAGGTGGGATGCCAGGCGGCCGAGGAGAGCCGTGCGGAGATCCGCGAAGCGCTCGCCGAGGCGGACATGGTGTTCGTCACGGCTGGCGAGGGCGGTGGCACCGGAACGGGCGCTGCCCCTATCATTGCCGAGATCGCGCGCGAGGAGATCGGCGCGCTTACCGTAGGCGTGGTCACCAAGCCCTTCTCGTTCGAGGGTCGTACTCGTCGCAACCAAGCGGAGCAGGGCGTCGATCTGCTGTCCCAGAAAGTCGACACGCTCATCGTCATCCCGAACGACCGCTTGCTTGAGATCGTGGACAAGAAGACCAGCATGCTCGACGCGTTCCGTATCGCCGACGACACGCTGCGCCAGGGCATCCAGGGCGTCACGGACCTCATTACCATCCCCGGCCTGATCAACCTTGACTTTGCGGATATCCGCACCGTCATGAAGGACGCGGGTACGGCCATGATGGGCATCGGCATCTCCTCGGGCGAGAACCGTGCCCTCGATGCTGCCCAGCAGGCCACGAACTCGAACCTCCTCGAGACGTCCATTGCGGGCGCCTCGCGTGTTCTGTTCTCCATCGCTGGTGGCCCGGACCTGACGCTTACCGAGGTCGACGCTGCTGCCCGCACGGTCGAGGCCTGCGCCGACGACAACGCTAACATCATCTATGGCCAGATCGTCGACGAGGGCATGGGCGACCAGGTGCGCATCACCGTCATCGCGACCGGCTTCAAGAACGGCTCGCAGCAGCAGTCTGCCATGGACTTCTCGCCGCGCAAGGATCTGTTCGCGTCCACGGTCTCCGAGCCGTCGATGTCGTCTCTGTCCCAGCCGTCCGCACCTCCGGCGTCCTACTCTACGACGTCCGGCAACGGTCGCTTTGCAGACGAGGATTACATTCCCGACTTCCTGAAGCGTCAGCGCTAGGTGCAAGGCGACTGCACGATACAGGCTGAGCGGCTGCCGATTCCAGAACTCGACGCGCGCCTTTTTGGCGCGCGTCGCTTATCAGCGCTCACCGATGAGGAGCTGTTTGCCCGTACGGGCGTGCGCATCGCGTTCACCGGGCGTGCAGGGGGTGTGAGCGAGGGCCCGTTTTCTGCTCTCAACCTGGGCGGGCACGTCGGCGACGATGCGCAGGCCGTGGCCCGAAACCGTACCTTGCTGCTTGAGGCGATGGATGCAGCGCACGCGCCGTTGGTCATGGCGAACCAGGTGCATGGCGACCGGATTGTTGAGGTGCGCGCATCCGATGCCCCCTCTCTTGAGGCGGTGCGTGCGCTTGCGCTGGCAGGTGCCGATGTGCTGGTAGTAGAGGTGCCCCAGGTGGCTGCTTTGCTCTGCTTCGCCGATTGCGTGCCGGTTATCATCGTGTCGCCCACCGGACGCTTCGCGGTTGTCCATGCCGGTTGGCGTGGTGCCGTGGCGGGCGTTGCCGGCAAGGCCGTGCAGCAGCTCGCCGAGCGCGATGAGCCTTCGCTGGGTATCGAGGCGGCTGCTGCGTACAACGCCTATATCGGCCCCCATATCCACGCAGGGTGCTTTGAGACCGGCCTCGATGTGAGGGCGCAGTTTGTCGAGCGGTTCGGCCCGGCCGTGGCGCCTGATGGCCGCCATGTCGATTTGGCACGAGCCGTAGCATCGGACCTCGAGGCTGCGGGTCTGCATGCGCAGCGCATCGTCGATGCGGGCGTGTGCACGGCCTGCCATCCGGATGCGTACTTCTCCTATCGGGCGACGGGTGGTACCTGCGGGCGCCACGGTGCCTTCGCTGTTTTGCAGAAAGGGTGATTCTATGGGTATCGAGCAGCGCTTCGAGCGGGTGGCCGACGAGGTGGCCGAAGTCTGCCGCGCAGCGGGACGCAATCCGGGCGAGGTGCGCATCGTGGCCGTGTCGAAAACGGTGGGACCCGAGGCCGTACGCCAGGCAGTAACCGGGGGAGCTCATGATTTCGGCGAGAATCGCCCCGACAGCCTGATGGAGAAAGCGGCCCTCTATCCCGACGAGACCTGGCATTTCATCGGCAACATCCAATCTCGCCGTATACCCGCCATCGTGGGTTCGGCAACGCTCATCCATTCGCTCTATGAAGAGCGCCATGCGCGCAAGATCGACGAGGCTGCTGCCGCTGCGGGCAAGGTGCAGGATGTGCTGCTTGAGGTGAATGTGTCGGGAGAGGCCAGTAAGAGCGGCCTGGCGCCAGACGATGTGGCGAAGCTGCTGGACGTGTGCGGCCAGCTTTCCCACGTGCGGGTGCGCGGCCTCATGACCATGGCGCCACGGGGTGAGAGGTGCGCGGCACATGACGCGTTCGAGGGTCTGGCTCGCTTGCAAGCCGTGTTGCGCAGCGGTATGCGTGCAGATCGGGCCGCAGTATTCGATGGGCTTTCTATGGGCATGAGCGAAGACTGGCGCGAGGCTGTGCGTGCGGGCGCTACCATAGTGCGCATCGGGCGCGCGATCTTCGACGACGCCTTTGAGGACGTACCGTTCTAACAGTCGGAATGCCGGCTGCGCAAGGTTGCCCGCGCGCCGGAGGCTCGAAGCCGTCCGCTGGGCGGATGGCCATACAAACAGTGGGGACACGCAGCGGCGGCTCGACCGTCGGATAAGAAACGAAGCAGGTGGTGAACATGGAGCTGCCCAAGATCATGAAATCGGAACG